>JACQAP010000030.1 GCA_016194905.1 Betaproteobacteria bacterium | reverse complement strand
TTTTTTGCTATCTTCACACATGGCTGATCCTCCTTGTATGGACGGTGACTTCAGACACCACCATCTTAACAACGCGAGGCTCTCAGCCACCCTATTTCCTCGCACTCCTTGCGGCTTAAGGTAGTGCCATGAAGGCCAGACGCCACTTCTTTGCGAGACACCACTTCTTTGCGTCACAACTACGGCACGTCTGAGTCACTAAATTCCCAGTTTCTTCCGTGCCTTGCCAAGTATCGCGAGCGTCGCGTCTTTAATGGCTCTAAAAAGACTATTTCGTAACGGCCTTTTGGAAAAGGATTTGCAAAGATCCACACGGGCTCCGGCACGTACGTCCCGGGTACCTCCCGACTTTTGACATATGTCTGCGTGTGACGGGACAGTTTGAGTGGCGGTGTCGTAAACAAAGAAGCCCCGCACCTTCTCTTGAAGTATTCCTCGCACGTCGCTAACGGGTGCCTCAATCACTCCGAGGAAGACTCTGTCCGTCTTGCCCTTTGTTCGATCAAGATTAGCTTTGTCTTCTCCTAGGGCACAAACGCCCCTAAAGGAAATGTGTAGCGTGCGATTGACCGATAAACCGATCGAGGAGGCATCATCAAAGGCGAGCGGCACCACTTCCTTCGTTTCAGGATCAATGTGCATCGGCGCGAATATCTGGCGATATACGATTTCAGGATCGCCGACTGGTCCCGATGAATGCGGGCTTATCGAGTGCGCTTCACACGCACCATTGGAAAAGTCATTTTCAATGAGTTTGGCGAAATCCCTAGGGCGCTTCGCCAGAAGCCCTGCAAAAAAAGTTTTGCAGTCCATGCCTACCAAGACGCTCCGCTGACTCTATGCGGACGCCAAGCTACGAGCTAACGCCTCTGGAAATGGATGGGCTCCAAGTTTAAGGGGGTCGGCACCGATGCGT
The DNA here is from genome assembly GCA_016194905.1 of Betaproteobacteria bacterium. NCBI lineage: Bacteria > Pseudomonadati > Pseudomonadota > Betaproteobacteria > Betaproteobacteria bacterium. Next base: position 70,879 of record JACQAP010000030.1, on the reverse strand, counting down.
TTGCCACGAATCTCGGCAAAATAGTAATACGTGCCGTCGCCATTGAGTCCTATTTCAGAGTACGAATCCCCATGCTTCCAATAGAAAGCAATCTCTCCCCCACTAGACAGGGTCACCTTTGGAATCGGCACGCGCACAGGGATAAGTCGAAGGAAGAGCTTCGCCTGTTCGATAGCTGCTTCAGATACACGGATAGCGGAATACCCGTCCCACCCCTCTTCTAGAGACCCAAAGCTGTCAATCGTCACTTCGGCTTTTTGGAGCGCCGCGGTGCGGGCCAAGTCGGAATGAGTTCGGTCATCATTTGAGGTGCTGACACTAATTCGACGGAAAGCCGGACTCTGCAGCGTCGCGCTTGTCACCGGAGATGATGAGCGGGTTTCTGCAGGCGTTTCCGCAATACGGTATACGCTTGCCGTCGGCGTAGTGCTCGAAGACATCAGTGTCAGTGCAATTACAGTCTCAAGTAACATTGTTACACTCCGATAGTTACGCAAGATAATCATTCGAGACCAATTTGTTTTCTTATATCCGCGTTTAAAAGGTCGCACATTATAGTCTTGTTCAACACGTGCATTTTCTCAAACAGCGTTAGCAAAATGCTTTCCTGGCTTTCGATTAATTTTCTCCAGTCGGCTGTCGGCGCATCAAGCAGGCATTTGTGGGAACTAATGATCTGAACTAGCCTGCGATCGGCTTGATTCACGAGCGTTACGTTTACATTCGTTAGTCGACGGTGCGCTGTCGTTGCTTCAAATCGTTCGAAGAATCCGTGATGGTTGTGCCAGAGATCTGTCAATTGCGACGCGTTTTGGGGGATATACCTACTTTTAGAGTCGAAGATGCGATCAAACGGTGCATTGTTAAATTCGCCGGTAATTGCAAACTCGTCTGTGTACTGAAGGCCGATCGTGCTAATCGGGTGATGCTCTAATGTGAGAGGCAAGATGCTCCTAAAGTACGTGAACGCTTCGTCACGTATCGGGATCCACCGAGAGTACGCGCCGCACTGGACGATGAGTATGTTTTGATTTACGTTGATTGACCATTCGGGTTCACCGTCCGGTTTTGTCCTATCAAAAATCACGCCAACAATTTGCGGTATAGCTGGCGTACTTGGCGGTTGAGCGACAGCGCCAATGTTAATGGTGACCGCTTGCTGATCGAGTTTGCGCGGTAACTTTTCCCTGAACTTGTCATGCAATGCCGATATCTGTGCAATCACGCTGGGATCAAGTGGTGTTTGCCATTCAAGCGCAAATATGACGTTCTTGATTGCGTGCTTGCCCCCGGCTGGGGTCACTGTAACCATTTTTCGTGGTCGATTTGCTGGTCGTTAGCGATGACCGGAACTCTTTAATTGTTGAAGATAGCACAACTTATGCTGCCGGCAAAAAAAGGCTGGCGCGCAAAATCCACAGGAGGGTCCCGCAACCGCGCCCCTGTGGCATGCAAGGGCTACAGCGGTGCCTGTGGAGTTAAAGGTCGTTTTGCCGCCGAATTTCCAGTTCTCGCTAGCGACCTCAGTTAGTTCAGAACAGCTGCTGGCGGGTCGCCGATAACTCCTGACGCTACCCGCCTACAGTATTGGTACCAGCGGCTGTGCCCCACATTGAAAGACCTCGTTGGGAGTTTTAGAATCTGCGGCGTTAGCGGGTCGGAGTCGAATCCATCGTCTAAAGCTCCCCAAGCTGATGACATAAGTCCCGTCCTCGAACGATCGCTCCTGGCCCAGACTGTGTAAAAACTCGCAGCGAGTTCTTTGCGGTGGGACCGCACATCTCCCAGCGAATACAGACTGTGGCAGAAGTGGAAATACGCTTGTCATTTGTTCCGAAGTAACCAGACCCGAGTGGGGGGGAAAGCCATTGCGCCAACCGCAGATTTTGAGTTTTGACACAGCCTCGGCCGTTTGCAGATACCCAATACGAACTGACACAATTTCAATTATTGGACTCGGTTACAACTACCGCAACTGCTGGCCCGCATTCTCGCTCTCCTCTGCGCCCTCTCTTTTCCCCTCCGCATCCAAAAAGGGTACTCCGACGTGCTACGCACGTAGGGTATCTGCGTCAACGCTCCCAATGCAGGCCTCAAGCCGGCTGGTTTATTGATCGAACTCGACGTGCTTGATGAACGCGACCTTGCCTTTTTCGTTCCTGACGACGTTGTAGCCGTGCACGCCGTCGCCGTTCTGGTCGAAGTTGTAGGTCCCCTCGACCCCTTTGAGCCCGCGTGTCGATAGCAGCGCATTGCGGATCGCATCCGGTTCGGTTGACTTGGCCTTTTCTATCGCATATTTGAGGAGATAGACCCCGCCGTAGGCCCATGCCGAAAACAGGTCCGGATCGGCGCCGTACTTGGCGCGATATCGTTTCGCGTAGCCGCGGCTTTCCTCGTTGGCCTCAATAGCAAAATCGGCAACGCTGTAGACGCCCCACAGGCTCTCGCCGGCGAGCTTCATCGCGGTATCGGTTACGACCGAGGTCGAACCTATCCAGTCGGCCTGCACGCCCATCTGGCGCAGTTGCCGCGCGAAGATCCCGACATCCGGCGCGTTGGTCATGTAGCTGCCGATGATTTCCGCGCCTGAACTCTTGACCTGCAATGCGAGCGGTGTGAAATCCTGGGAATTGTTGGTGTAACCGGCAATCATCACCGGTTCGATGCCGAGCGCCTTGAGCGCTTCGACCAGCGCGTTCTTGCCGCCGCTGCCGAACGTATCGGTGGAATGCACGATCGCCCATTTCTTCTTTTTGAGTTCCTTGACGCCGAACTCGGCCATGACCTTCGACGAGTAGAGATCGTTCGGCCGCACGCGGAAGATCCAGGGATTGTTCACGCGCGTGAGGCTCGGGTCGCTGCCGCCGATCATCGCCGGCACCTTGCCTTTGGCGATCGTCGGCGAGGCGGCCTGCACCTGGGTGCTGCGCAACGGCCCGAGGACGGCGACGACGCCGCTTTCGAGGAGCTTGGAGTAGGCGAGCACCGTGGTGGGGTTCGTACTCTGGTTATCCTCGATGCGCAGTTCGACCTGCCGGCCCATGATGCCGCCTGCCGCATTGATTTCCTCGATGGCGAGCTTCACGCCCTGCGCGGTAAGTACGCCGGCCTCGGCCTGCGGCCCGGTGACTTCGTCGACCAGGCCGAACACGATCGGCTCGGCGGCGACAATTGGCGATACCATTGATGCGGCCAGCGAACAAGCTGCGATAAACCTGAAGATTGCGGTTTTCATCTGCTGCCTCCTCCTCTGTTTGTTTTTTGCAGGCTCCGATCATTGTGCCCCAATCTGGACCGGCGCCCCAATCCGGCCCGGCGCGAGGACGCCGGACGGCTTCAACAAGCAATCATGTTCGGTTACGAAAGAGCCTTACGCCTTCGTTTTGTGAACCAGATTGGACAGAAACTTGGCGAACGGTCTTATGTCCTGGTCCGCACTGGCTGATTCCAGCGCGGCCATATAGTCATAGCGTTTCTCTACTGGGATGACAGTCCACGGATAGCCGCCGGATGCCAGCATTACGTTCATCAGGAAACGGCCTATGCGCCCATTTCCATCGACATACGGGTGTATGTACACGAACACAAAGTGTCCGAGCACCGCCCTGACCGCAGGCTCTTTTTCCTGTTGCAGCAGTTCAAAGAAAGCGGCCATTAATTCGCGCACGGCCTGGTGGCGGGGTGGAACGTGCATGGACCGGCGAATGTAAACGGGGGAATTCCGGTACCCGGCGAGGTCCGACGGTTTGAGAATGCCCGCCGTGACGCCAGGCCCGAAGAGTTCCCGGTACCAGACACGATGGTCGTTCTCGACGATACGTCCCGGGCTTTCGCCGTTGAGCACTTTGCCAATGCTTTTCTTCACACTCTGAAAGGCTTGCCAGTACCCACGCGCAGCGAGCGCGTCCAGATGATCACGATCACCGACGACGCGGTCTGGGTTCCAGTTCCCCGAACGCACGCGCTCAATGAGTTGCGCGCTGACCTGGTAGCCCTCGATCGATAAAGAATTATAGGCATCGCTGGCATAGACTTCCCCGACCTTCTTCAGGTACGCGGTTCTATTTCGGGTCAGTCCGGGTGCGGCAGGGAAGTTGCGCAGAACCTGTTCCCGCATTTTTCCCCACATCATGCGCAGGCGGTTTACGTAAGGCGATGTTTCCCGCGCGTCGATGGCGATGGACGGCTTGTCTTCGAAGGGGTCGCTTTCATTGACCGTGTAGCCTGCGGTCCGCATGGTCTCCACGATGTTGTCGGCAATCCGGCCGCGGCCGATATTGCGGAAGGCCCCGGCGAGTCTTCCCGCAACCTTGCTATTTCCCCCGACCAGTAAGTGGCTCAATACGTCTGAAGCATCCGCGACCATGGCCAATGCTGAACGCATTTCTATCGGATGCGCGGTAAACTGGTTCGGCGCACTGTTAATCAGAGCGACGGGCAGAGTCATGATCCTCAGCTCGTTTTTTATTTCGATATCCTGTGTCGCGGGCAGCTCCAGACGAATATCAAAAACGGATGTCCCAAATGGCAATTCGGTGGGCTTGTTTCCGCCTTTCGGCGATCTGACGAGCAGTTGCTTCGGCACGGTCCAGTCACCGATATGAATATCCAACGATTGTTCGGGACTGAGGCACCACTCTTCACCGAAGCGCTCGTTAAGATAGTCCTCGCAGAATCCCCAGAATGCGGCGTACCAGGCGGTACTTTCTCCCGCCGGTTCGTCAGGACGGGCGGGGACATACCAGCCCTTCATCACTTCCCGGATGAATCCGCTTTTGAGGAGGCGCTCCCGATGAGTACGGGTAAGATGATTGGCGCGGATCGCAACGATTCCCCGATCCTGGATTGATTTGAGCAATGCCAGGGATTCAGCCAGTTTGTCGGAGTGGGCTGCCATATCTCGGATCTTCCCCAGGTTGTTCTGTCTTCCTGTTTATAGGTTATTTTGTTGTACTGTACTTAGGTTATTGTGTCAACCCGTTTCTAGGTTATAATGCGAAATACCAATACATCGATGCGCTTACTCCCTTGGTGGTGAGGCTCGGAATTTTGACCAGGGCCTGCCAATCGTCTCTCTGTGTGGATACATTCCGAATGTGTACATACTGGAGTACACATTCAAGAAATTCGGCAAATGTCAGACGTAAATATTGCAGAAGAAACCGAGAGAAGGCGCACGTTCGCCATCATTTCCCACCCGGACGCCGGCAAGACCACGCTTACCGAGAAGCTGCTGCTGTTCGCCGGCGCGATCCATATCGCAGGCAGCGTGAAGGCACGCAAGGCCACGCGCCATGCCACTTCCGACTGGATGGAAATCGAAAAGCAGCGCGGCATCTCGGTCGCCAGTTCGGTGATGCAGATCGAGTACCGCGGACACGTGGTCAACCTGCTCGACACCCCCGGGCACAAGGATTTCTCCGAAGACACCTATCGCGTGCTGACCGCAGTCGATGCGGCGCTGATGGTGATCGACGCCGCCAACGGTGTCGAGGCGCAGACGCTGCGGCTGCTGGAAGTCTGCCGCTCGCGCGGCACGCCGGTCATCACGTTCATCAACAAGATGGACCGCGAGGTGCGCGAGCCGCTCGACCTGATCGACGAAATCGAGAAAGCGCTGGGCATGTCGGTCGTGCCGTTTTCCTGGCCGATCGGCATGGGCAAGTCGTTTCGCGGCGTCTACGACCTGGCGGAAGACCGCATCCGGGTATTCCGTCCCGGCGAAGACCGGCTCGACGGCGAGGAAGAAATCGTCTTCGGGCTCGACGATCCCTCGCTGCCTACGCGCTTCGGCGACGAGTTTGTGCGCGCGCGCAACGACATCGAACTGGTGCGCGGGGCGACGCCGGCCTTCTCGCGCACGGAATTCCTCGCGGGCAGACAGACGCCGGCCTTCTTCGGTTCGGCCATCAACAATTTCGGGGTGCGCGAGGTACTCGATGCGCTGGTGGACATCGCTCCGCCGCCGCAGCCGCGCGTGGCGTTGCAGGGTGAAGTCGATCCCCGCGACAGCCGTTTCTCCGCCGTCGTGTTCAAGATCCAGGCCAACATGGATCCCGCGCACCGCGATCGCGTGGTGTTCCTGCGCGTGTGTTCGGGACACTTCGAGCGCGGCATGCGGCTCAAGATCCAGCGCACCGGCAAGGAAATCCGGCCCAACAACGTCGTGTCCTTCCTCTCGCAGCGCCGCGAACTGCTCGACGAAGCCTATGCGGGCGACATCATCGGCATCCCGACCCACGGCGGCATCCAGCTCGGCGACACGCTGACCGACGGCCAGGACCTGCAGTTCACCGGTCTGCCCTTTTTCGCGCCGGAAATCTTCCACATCGTCGAGGTCGTGAACCCGCTCAAGACCAAGCAATTGCGCACCGGATTGCTGCAGCTCGGCGAAGAAGGCGCGATCCAGGTGTTCCGTCCGCTGCGCAATACCATGATGCTGCTCGGCGCGGTCGGCAGCCTGCAGTTCGACGTGGCCGCGCACCGGCTGCAACATGAGTACGGCGTGGAAGCGCGCCTTTCACCCGCCCCCTATACTTGCGCGCGCTGGGTATCGTCCGACGATCCGGTTGCCTTCGATAAATTCGTGGAAGGCAATGCAGGGCGCCTGGCGCGGGACGCCGCCGACGCACTGGCCGTGCTGACCAACACGACGTTCGAAATGAAAGTGGTCGAAGATCGTTTCCCCGGGATCCGTTTTCACAAACAACGCGAGCATGCCGGCCTCATGGCGGATCGCATTGCCGATATCGCCTAGTACCCTAAGGATTACACCCAACGCAGAGACGCAGAGAACGCGGAGGGCGCAGAGAAATGCACGAGGGGATAAGAGCAAAGTGGTTGCGATCGTTGCAGTACCTGTCGTGGTAACATTAGCTACCGTCACCCTCCCCTGTCTTTCGTTTTCCTCTGCGTCCTTTGCGTCCTCTGCGCCTCTGCGTTGGGTGTTGACTTTGCTAGACGGTCGCCCCGGTCGGGGCGATTTGTAAACGACGGCGTGCGGCTTCGTATTCCTCGCGCAAGCGCGCGATCAGGTCGCGCACCGATGGCAGGTCGTCGATGTTGCCGATACCCTGCCCCACGCCCCAGATATCCTTCCAGGCCTTGGTTCGTCCGGAACCGAAATCCATGGAGGTCTTGTCGGCGGGTGCGAGGTTGTCCGGATCGAGGCCTGCGCGCGCGATGCTGGGCTTGAGGTAGTTGCCGTGCACACCGGTGAAGAACGGCGTGTACACCACATCGGCCGCGCTGCTGTCGACGATCATCTGCTTGTAGACTTCCACGGCATTGGCTTCCCGCGTGGCGATGAAGCGCGTTCCCATGTAAGCGAAGTCCGCGCCCATGGCTTCGGCCGCGAGAATGCCGGAGCCGTCGGTGATCGAACCGGACAACGCGATCGGCCCGGAGAAGAATCGGCGCACTTCGCGCAATAGAGCGAAGGGACTGAGCGCACCGGCGTGGCCCCCGGCGCCGGCGCAGACCAGGATCAATCCGTCCACGCCGGCGGCCAACGCCTTTTGCGCATGCCGGATGCTGATCACGTCGTGGAATACGACGCCGCCATATTCGTGCACCTTCTTCACGACATCGTCCGGCGCACGCAGGCTGGTGATGATCATCGGGACCCGATGACGGATGCAGGCGTCGAGATCGCGGTCCAGCCGGTCGTTCGAGTGATGGATGATCTGGTTGACGGCATACGGGGCGATTCTGGCCCCGGGCTGCGCTTTTCGATGGGCGTCGAGCGCACCCTCGATCTGCTCCAGCCAGGAATCCAGCAGTTCGGCGGGGCGCGCGTTCAACGCCGGAAAGGAGCCGATGACGCCGTTGATGCATTGCTCGATGACCAGCGCCGGGACGCCGACGATGAACATGGGCGCACCGATGACCGGCAGCGACATCTGGCCCTTCAGCTTGCTGATTAGCGACACATTGCCCCCTTAAGGAAATCCGCCGCGTAACTTGCCTGCCGGTCGCCGGGGAGTCAAGCTGTGCCGGCGGCGACTCCACCAAGTTGCATCTCAGTTGAATCCAGCCGCCCGGCGCGGACGTAAATCCAACCGAGCGTGCCCTCCTGCCCATCGAGGTCAGGGGGCCCCGCTCACGCAGCGCCGGGTGCGTTGCGTAAGAACGTCCGGAACGGCCTGGATCAACCCGCCGCCCCGGCACCCTAGGAAACCACGATAGAGGAGTACGCCTAAATGAACGTCAATCGCAAAATGGTCAGTGCAGCACTCGCAACCACCGCCGCCGCGCTGTTCGCCACATCTGCCGTCATCAGCACCGCGAACGCCGAGGATGTGAAAATCAAGTGTTACGGCGCCAACGCCTGCAAGGGCCAGAGCGAGTGCAAGAGCTCGATGAATGGCTGCAAAGGCAAGAATGCCTGCAAGGGCAAGGGCTTCGAAGCCATGACCGAAAAAGCCTGCATCGAAAAGCTCGGCCGCGGCTAAGCCGAGCGGGGAAAGTAAAAGGGACGCCTTCGGGCGTCCTTTTTATTTTTGCGATCAGTGTCTTGCCAATTCCTGCACGACGCGGGCCGGGTAGCTCGCTGAGTCTGCATTGGAGCATGCCGTTGGACCAGGCGGCCGGGGCTTGCCGCATGGCAACTTCAGCGGCGTTATAATAATCCGGCGTAACGGCGAATCACAACGAATCTCGGAGGATGCAATGGGCGACATGATGGAACAGCGTGCCGGCTTCAAATCCATGAAGGAAAGCACCAAGGCGGACTGGGACATCATCGTTGCGCGCCATCAACCCTTCGCCGCCGGACTGTCCAATCGTGTCATCGGACATCTGAAATTGCTGGGCGGCGATACCGGCGGCTTCGCCGTCGACCGGCTGCAACATTCCCTGCTGACGGCAACACTCGCGCACAAAGGCGGAGAAGACGAGGAATATGTCGTATGCGCGCTGCTGCACGACATCGGCGATACGCTGGGCTCATGGAATCATCCCGATGTGTCGGCAGCCATCCTGAAACCGTTCGTGTCGGAAGCCAATCACTGGATGGTCGAGAAGCACGGCATTTTCCAGGGCTACTTTTTCTTCGAGCATATCGGCATGGATACGAACATGCGCGAGCAGTTTCGCGGGCATCCGCATTTCGAACGCACCGCCCGCTTTTGCGAGATCTACGACAATCCCGCTTTTGATGCGGCGATGGAATACGCGCCGCTGGAGTTCTTCGAACCGATGTTGCGCCGGGTATTCGCCTTCCCGAAGAATTCGATCTACAGGGAAACCTGTCACTCTGAATGAGTGACAGGTACGAGGGCCGAGGTTCGAGGGCCGAGAGAAAATTCTGACGAAGTCAGGACTGAGTGCTGAGGACTGAGTAAATGCGCTTTTACTCGGCCCTCGAACCTCGGCCCTCGTACCTTTCAGCGAGTCGCGGCCTGCTTCGCATCGCCCGCTGGCAGGTCAGCGACAGTCCAATCCCCGCCCAGCGCCTTTATCAAACGCATGCTCGCCGTCATCCGGCGTCGCGAGATATCCAATGCCGTCCGCTGGTTGCACGGCGCGAGCTGGGCAATCCACATGGTATCGACAATCAAACCCTAAAGAGACTCTACGCATGCTCTCAAGACTCATAGGCGCGATCTTCCTGTTTTACACAGCCGCTTCCGCGGCGGAAGAGCCTGCTTCCAATGACCGGCTGACGTTCGTATTCGGGCCGTACGTCTATCACTATTACGACAACGCCGACCACAACGACGCACCCTGGGCCACTGGCCTGGAATGGGCGCCGCGCGGATCCTGGCTCGACTTCGGTGCGTTTTATTTCCGGAATTCATTCAATCAACCCAGCGTGTACGCCTATGCCGGCAAGCGCTGGTTTCCCGGTGATGATGAGCAGGGGGTTTATTTGAAGCTGACCGCAGGCCCTCTCTACGGATACCGCGGGCAGTACGAGGACAAGGTTCCGTTCAATCACAATGGCCTCGCCTGGGCCATCATTCCCGGGATCGGGTATCAGTATCGCGCGGTCGATGCCCAGCTCGTCTTCCTTGGCGGTGCGGCGCTCCTGCTCACGTTCGGCTACGACTTCCCGAAGTGAACTCACGACGCGATGCCCATGCAGGTTTACACAGGCCGAAGTTGAACAGCCGACGCCATATCGGTTAGGGTTGCGGTCCATGCGCCGGTTCTCCGTCTTACAGCTTTTCCTCCTGGCCTTCGGTTTCGGCCTCATCTTCGCCGGAATATTTTTCAATCACATCCTTCGCGGCTGGGAAAATTACCGCTATCCGAACGCGGTGTACTGGCAGGGAATGCGGCTGGTGCCGGACGGGAATCAGAAAATCTCGGCAGCGGGCACGGACATGCTCGTGGTGAGGATCGTCAAGGGACCGATGGCGAGGCTGACGTTGTTTCTGCGGCCGGACGACGGACTCACGCCACAGAAAATGGTAAAGGCATTGTGCGCACGGGATGCGTGCAGCAAAACCACGCAGCCGGCGGGTGCGGGCGATCGCGCGGCTGCGGACTACCGGATAGGCGGAGAGTCGATGCAGATCGTGCTGATTCGACCAGCCGGGGCCAATGTCTGGATCGAATTCAACGGCCCGCCCGATGCACTACATCACTTCGGCGATCTGATCGATTCGGTAACGGTGCAACTGGCGCGCCGGGGTTCTCCGGGTTAGCGACGGCATTTGAAACGACAAACGGGCACCCTCGGGGTGTCCGTTTGTCAGGCAAGTTTACGAATCCTATGCGACTGCGCGAAGCTGGCGCCCACGACGATCGCTGAAGCGGCGGTCCGGAAACGCAAAGATCTTCTTCTGTCCCTTGCGCCGTTCATCCTCGCGCATGTTTCTGTCCACGCTGCGCCCACCTTCTTCCGCAACGCTGTAGGCACTATAGGCGGTGTTCAACGCCTGGCTCAGCAATTGCAGGCTGCGTTTCGCCGCGAGCATTACCTTGGTCTGCATGCGATCGGTGGTGGCGTAGTTCTTGACGATCTCGAGCGCAATCTTCGGATGTTCGTCGTCATAGTGGGCATGCTCGCGCATCCATTTGTAGGTTTTCGGTCCCATGTCGACGCCGGGCCTGCCGCGATAAGCCTCGAAGCCCGTGCCAACTCCCCTGGCAGCATCGCCGGTCACGCCCTCGATCGCAAAGCTGGTCGCGGCGACCGCCTCGGCCAGCGAGCCCTTGGTATTGATGTACCAGAGCCAGTCCGTGAGGGACTGAACGTCGCGCAGCACCGGCCGATTACCCTCGGCGAGCGCGAGCATGTCCTCCTTCTTGAGGCCAAAACCCATCCCCATCCAGAGCCAGTGTTCGGCATGAGCCTTTTCGACGCGGATGTTGTCGATCAGAAAGGACCGCGAGTAGTCGTCCTCGACCTTGATCAGCGCTTCCGCCAGAAATTTCGGAAAAGCGTGAATAAAGGGATAGACCTGCATGATCCAGCCCTGCATTTCCGGAATGGTCATTTCCGAGGATGCAACCTTCCTCGCCCATTCGCCTTCAACGATCTCGTTCCAATAAGGCTGGATATACCCGTGCAACGAATCAACCCAGACCGGATGAGGGGACAAATCATGCAGGGAACCCATTTTTTTCTCCTTAAGGTCAAGTTTGTGGAAATCACTGAAGCAAATGTGCTGCCAACCAGAACCTGTCGCGTAGAACCATGCATCAGGGTCAGATGCGAAGTCAAATCTCACATTTGATAAGTTTGCACGGTCAGTCTTTCAGATCAGTCACATACCAGCGATTTACTGTGAATGGCTTACGGTCACGGCATGATATGTAGCGCAGTACAGCCTGACCATAGGAGTTTTCCGAAACCGCCCTAAGGGGTTTCCTGATACCGGACCTATGCCCCCAAATCGGGCGCATGGCGCAAGACAACGATGGAAAGCGGGTTGGAGCTGAATCCGGCTCAACCCGAAGCAGCCACGCGCAGGCGGGGACCGAAAGGTCGCGGCTTGGCGACCCCGTAACCCTGCGCGAAATCGACTCCCATCTCGCGCAGCAACCGGATGACGCGTTCGCCGTCCACGAATTCGGCGATGGTCTGCTTGCCCATGACATGACCGATGCTGTTGATTGCCTCGACCATGGCGCGGTCGATCGGATCGTCGGCCATGTCCTTCACGAAGCCGCCGTCGATCTTCAGAAAATCCACCGGCAGATGTTTCAGGTAGGCAAACGACGACATTCCCGCTCCGAAGTCGTCCAGAGAGAACAGGCACCCGAGTGATTTGAGCTCGTTGATGAAATGCGTGGCCTTGTCGAGCTTGGCGATTGCGGCCGTCTCGGTGATCTCGAAGCAGATGCTCTGCGGCGTCACCGCAAAATGGCTGAATTGTTCGCGCACGTATTCGAGAAAACGCTCGTCGCCGATCGATGCGCCGGACAGATTGATGGCGAAGATTCCCGAGCCGCCGTCTTTTTCGGCCTGCTGCCGGGCGATTATCGCGAAAGCATTGCGAATCACCCAGCGATCGATGGAAGGCATCAGGTTATAGCGCTCCGCGGCCGGGATGAACGCCATGGGCGGTACCAGTTCACCGCGCTCGTCGAGCATGCGGATCAGAATTTCGCAGTGGTCCTCCAGCGTGCGCGAGGGATCCAATCGGGCAATGTCCTGCGCATAGAGCACGAAACGGTCCTCCTCGAGGGCCTTCTGCAGGCGCCCGATCCACTCCATTTCGCCCTGCCGCGTCGACAACTCGCTGTCTTCGGCGTGATACACCTGCACGCGGTTGCGGCCGTTTTCCTTGGCCATGTAGCACGCAGTGTCGGCCGCACTGAGCACATCGGTCAACGTGAACAATCCGTCTTCGACATTCACCAGCCCGATGCTGACGCCGATGTTGAAGGACCGGGTTTCCCACGCGAAATGACAGTCCATGACGGTCTGGCGCAATCCGTCGGCGATTCGCAACGCATTGTCCGGGGCGCAATTCTCCAGCAGCACCCCGAATTCGTCGCCACCCAGGCGCGCGAGCGTATCCCCCTCGCGCAACCGGCGCTGCAGCACCGCGCTGACCTGGCGCATCAACTGGTCTCCGGCGGCATGGCCGCAGGTATCGTTGACTACCTTGAACTGATCGAGATCGAGATACATCACCGCGTGGTGACGCCCGAGTTGCGCGGCACTCTTCAAAGCCAGGCTCAGCCTGCGTTCGAATTCGCCGCGGTTGATGAGGCCGGTCAGCGAATCGTGGCTGGCCTGATAGGAAAGCTTGGCAACGTACTGGCGTTCGCGGCTGACGTCGTGGAGCACCAATACCACACCGGAGATTTCGCCGCTGCGCGCGCGGATCGGAGCGGCCGATTGCATGATGGGCACTTCGGTGCCGTCGTTGCGCACCAGCAACAGGGTGGAGGCGGTCTCGATCGTGCGCTCCTCGCGCAATACCATCTCGATGGGATTCGGCGCGACCTTCCGGTTGGTTTCGTCGACCATGCGCAGTATCGCCTGCATCGGCAAGCCCCGTGCCGTTTCCGTTGTCCACCCGGTGAGCTGCTCGGCGACGGGGTTGAGATATTCGACCCAGCCGTCGGTGTCGGTGGTGATGACGCCTTCGGCGATTGATGCGAGCGTTACCAGGGCACGCTCCTTCTCCGCAAACAGGTCCGAGGCCGCCTGCCTGCGGTCGGTCATGTCCGTGATCGATCCCGCCATGCGGACTGCCTTGCCCGTTACACCGCGCACCGACTGGCCGCGTGAACGGAACCAGCGATAGTCTCCCGCTTTTGTCTGCAGACGCATTTCGACATCGAAGGGCGCACCTTGCTCCAGGTGGCTGTGAAAAGCATCGTCGGTCGTTGCCCTGTCTTCGGGATGCACACGCGCCAGGAACGTGTCCATCGAGTTGCCGATTTCAAGTTCACCGAAGCCCAGGAGTTGCTCGAAGCGCGGCGAGAAATACATTTGGCCGGTAATGACGTTCCAGTCCCACAACCCATCGTTGCTTCCCGTGACCGCCAACTTGAAGCGTTCCTCGCTGCGCTTGAGGGCCTGCTCTGCCTCCTCCCGGCGCCGGATCATCTTGTGCGACAGGAAAATCCCTATCGGGATCAGAATTGCCGCCGCCGCGAAATTGGCGATCAGCAGCAGAAACTGCGTAATGCGCGCGGCATCGCCCAGCCTCTTGGTGAAGCGATCCTCCAGCGGTGTAAGCCGGGCATCGATATCGAGGATTATGTCGAGAATCGGGCGCACCGCTTTCGCCGAGTCGCCTGCCGATATGCGCCTGTGCAACTGATCCGCGGCCAGCGTCAATTCCTCGATCATCCGGTCGCCCGCTTCCCACGTTGCAATGACCTCGGCCATGAAACTGACGTTGCGGAAGCGCCGATAAAGCTTGATGACGTGGGGAATGTCGTCCGGATGCGTGCGCCCTTCGATCAGGCCCTGCCATACCAGGGCATAGTCGGGATTGGGCTTTTCCAGTTCGACGCGCGCCTTGTTGTCCCCGAGGGGCACTAAAATGGCCGCACGGTATTTCTGGTAGTTGGCGTCGTCCCTGGTTTCCGCGTAGCGCAGAAGATGGAATACCGATTCCTTCTGGCCTTTCGACCAGAGGCTCTCTCCTTCCGAATAGGAACGCGCGGCAACGAGAATGCTCATGCTCTCGCTGGACAACCACAGGAGCACGGCCACGATGACCAGGAAGGGCCAGATGATCGGCAGCAAACGCCAACTGTCGGGCAGAACTTCAAGAATTCTGCGGCGCGTTTTACTGTCCTTGGGAGCGCTGGCTGTTTCCATTCGCTCGATCACATGCCGCCACCTAGGACACGAATTGACAGGCCGACCCTTGAGAATCGGACGCCCAGATTTGCCATTTTTCCCGGCCCGCGTAAAAACAGGGGCACATTACTGTTTATGTTCTTGGATTTATACATCAATTCGAAGGTAAACGGGCACTTATGGGCAATCCTTTAGCGGCCCGGAAAGGAATTTTGCGCAGGCGGAATCCTCAGGGGGGCAAAAAGCCCGGGTTTACGCCGCTCAGGCGAATGCCCGTGCCAGTTCCGCCATGACCGAAGCGACAGGGGGCAGATCCCTGATCAGCCCCACGGACTGACCGACGTAGAGCGCGAAGGCTTCGATTTCCCCGGTTGCGCCCTGCATCGGTGCCGGCACCCCATACCGTCGAATCGGATCCCCATTGGGAAATGCGCCGACACGTTCACCCTCCCGAGGACATTTCCCGGTCGTCGGACAACCCGCGCTTTCCCATAGGTTCGACGGTTGAATTGCGCAGGGCGCGATGCGGCGCGTCCGGCCAGCCCTGGTCGAACAGCGTGGTATAAACCGTGTCGGTGGAACGAGCGGCCACCAGACGGTTCTTGTAGTCATCATGCGCGCCTGATTCGGCGTTTGACTCCTTCTTCGAGCGCGATTTCCAGGCGCTCGTGCTGGTCCCACGGCATCGCAAGATTGACCGCGAACGGCCCATCGGTCAGCGCGTGTGTCGCGCGAATTTTTTCCCTCAGAACCGTTGGCGCATCCCAACTCGTACCCAGCATGCCCAATCCACCGGCGTTCGTAACGGCTGCCGCCAGCCGGGGCGGGGCCGTGCGTCCCATCGGCGCCTGGAAAATCGGGTAGCGGATCGACAGAAATTCGGCAATACGGTTTGCTTGCATGGCTCTATCCGGCAAGGGGGGGGTCATTTCAGGCGTAACGAATTGTCACATCGTAAACCAGCCCATGCGTCGGCCGTTTCTGGAAGCGTGGTGATGAACATACACGGAGGTGGATCATGAAAAACCGAAGCGTTGCCCCCTTGCTGCTGACCGCCCTGGCTGCCCCAGCCTTTGCAACGGACTATACGGATAGCGCGCCGGTGATTTCCAGCGTACCCGTCTATCAAACCGTCAATGAACCGCAGCAGCAATGCTGGACGGAATCGGTTACCAGTTACGAGGAGCGCCGCTCTCCGGGCGGAGCCATCCTCGGCGGCCTCACCGGCGGGCTGATTGGCAACACCATCGGCAGGGGCGACGGCCGGTTCGCGTCCACTGCATTCGGCGTCGTGATCGGTGCAATGGTCGGGGATCACCTCGCTAACCGGGATAACAGCGCAGTGGCGGTAACCCGTCCGATTCAGCGTTGCCAGACTGTTGCAAGCTATCGTCAGGTCCTCACTGGTTACCAGGTCACTTACAACTACAACGGCCGCAATACGACCGTCGTGCTGCCCTATGACCCGGGTCCGCGTGTGCCCATCGAAGTCGGCATTACCGGCAGCGCAGCGCAATCCGCCTATGTCGGTCCGCCGGTCGCGCGCATCACTTACGAACAACGTCGCGCGCCCATCTGGGAAGAAAAACCGTACAAGCGCCCGCGTCATCGCCATGACGATGACAATGATCGCGACTGGGACCGCTGATAACAAATTCCGTCGTCTCCCCCTGTTTGGGCGCCTCACGGCGCCCTTTTTTTTCGGCTCGTGAACTAGTCGCGGAACGCCGCGGTAAAATTCACGGTCAATCACCAGCCGCCTGCTGATTCCGAAATCATGCTGACCTCCACCCCGAAAACGATTTTCCTGAAGGACTACGCCCCGCCGGCGTTTCTGGTTTCCAGCGTCGATCTCGATGTGGATCTGCGGGATGACCATGCGCTGATCAAAACGAAGCTCGCGATAACACGGAACCCGGAATCGGCCGATCCAAACGCGCCGCTCGAACTCGATGGCGACGAACTCGAACTGGTTTCGGTCAGACTGGATGGCAAGGCGCTCGGCAATGGCGATTTCACCCTGTCGGCGGAGCATCTGGAAATTCCCGGCGTACCCGATCAATTCACTCTGGAAACCGCCGTCCGCATCCGTCCAAAGCAGAACACCAAGTTGATGGGGTTGTACGCCTCCAAGGACGGCTACTTCACCCAATGCGAGGCGGAAGGCTTTCGCCGCATCACCTTTTTCCCCGACCGGCCCGATGTAATGGCGCGCTACACCAACACCATTCACGCTGAGAAGGCCTCATTTCCTTTCCTGCTGTCGAACGGCAACCAGGTCGCGCAGGGCGACGAACCCGGCGGCCGGCATTGGGCGAAATGGGAAGATCCGTTTCCGAAACCCGCCTACCTGTTCGCGATGGTCGCGGCGAAACTGGACCGTCTGGAGAACAACTTCGTGACGCGTTCCGGCCGCAAGGTGAAGCTCGCGGTCTTCGTCGAACCGGGCAAGCTCGATCAATGTGGTTTTGCGATGGATGCCCTGAAGCGGGCAATGAAATGGGACGAAGACGTATTCGGGCTTGAACTGGACCTCGACCAGTACATGATCGTCGCGGTCGGCGACTTCAACATGGGAGCGATGGAAAACAAGGGCCTGAACATCTTCAATACGAAATATGTCCTCGCGCGCGCGGACACCGCGACCGATACCGATTTCATGTTCCTCGATCGCGTGGTGGCGCACGAATACTTCCACAACTGGACGGGAAACCGCGTTACCTGCCGCGACTGGTTCCAGTTGTCGCTGAAGGAAGGCCTCACCGTATTCCGCGACCAGGAGTATGGCGCCGACACCTATTCGCGCCCCGTGCAGCGCATTCAGGAAGTCCGATCGCTGCGCAGTGCCCAGTTCCCGGAGGACGCCGGACCGATGGCGCATCCGGTCCGTCCCGCCTCTTACATGGAAATCAGCAACTTCTACACCGCCACGGTCTATGAAAAAGGCGCCGAAGTCGTCCGCATGATCCACACGCTGATCGGCGCGCAGAATTTCCGCAAGGGGATGGATTTGTATTTCGGGCGCCACGACGGTCAGGCGGTGCGCACCGAGGAATTCGCGCAGGCCATGCAGGATGCCTCGGGCGTGGACCTGATGCAGTTCAAGCGCTGGTATGAGCAGGCCGGGACGCCACTGCTCGAAGTCGACGGCAAGTACGACGCTCAAGGCAAGCGCTACGCGCTGACCGTCAGGCAATCCTGCCCACCGACGCCGGGCCAGGAAACAAAATTGCCGTTCCACATTCCATTCGCGGTCGGACTGGTCGCGCCGGACGGAAGCGAACTCCCGCTGCAGCTCGCGGGAGAAGCCAAAGCGAACGGCGGCACCCGGGTTCTGTCTCTGACCAAGCCCGTCGAAAAATTCGAATTCGTGAACGTTTCGAAGCCACCCGTGCCTTCGTTGCTGCGCGGGTTTTCCGCGCCGGTCAACCTGCGGTTTGATTACGCGGATGCCGATCTGACCCACCTGATGGCTTACGACGCGGACGCGTTCAACCGTTGGGAAGCCGGGCAGCGACTCGCGCTCAATCTGCTGCTGCGCGGTATCGGCGAATTCCGCGCCGGACGTGCTCCTCAATTTCCCGATGGCTTCATCAAGGCCTTCGCACGCGTGCTCGCCGATGCGCCGAATGATCCTGCTTTCGCGGCCGAGGCGCTGGGATTGCCCTCCGAAGGCTACATAGGCGAACAGATGGACGAGATCGACCCGGACGCCATTCATTCGGTACGCCGGTCGTTGAGAAAGCATATTGCGATCGCGCTGAAAAACGAACTGCTGGCTGCCTACCGGACTTCCACTGCATCCCAACCGTACAGTCCCGACGCCCGTTCTGCGGGCCAACGCGCGCTGCGCAATCTGTGCCTGGGTTATCTGATGGAACTCGACGATGCGGGGGTACGCGCGCTGTGTATTGCGCAGTTCGACACCGCCGACAACATGACGGACTCGATGGCCGCATTGTCCGCATTGGCCAACGCCGAGGGCAGCGAACGAGAAGACCCGCTGCAGAAGTTCTACGACAGGTGGAAAGACGAGCCGCTGGTTCTGGACAAGTGGTTCGCGGTACAAGCTTCTTCCCGCCTTCCGGGCACCCTCGCGGCAGTGAAACGGCTGATGCGGCACCCGGCGTTCACGCTCAAGAATCCCAACCGGGTGCGTTCGGTTGTCAGCAGCTTCTGCCACGGCAACCAGGTGCGCTTCCATGCCGTGGATGGTTCAGGTTACGCCTTCGCCGCGGATCAGGTCATCGCGCTCGACCCGCTCAATCCGCAGGTGGCTGCGCGGCTCGCCCGCAGTTTCGACCGATGGAAGAAATTCGATGCGGCGCGGCGGATGTATGCTCGGCCCGCGCTCGAACGCATTCGCGACACCACGGGTTTGTCGAAGGATACGTTCGAGGTGGTAACCCGCGCCTTGGCGTGAAGCGGATGCCGACGCGCCCGCCGCCTGTCCCGGGTTGCCCGGCATCACGACGTGGGAATGGTACGTCGTGAGCCAAGATTCTTCGGTCCGTAGTTCGGCTCGTTCACGTCCATGAAAGCCAGCATGCCGCCGAAACGCCGGGTCGCCGCATCGTCGAAGCCGGCCTGGCCTTCCCACGCATAAGGATTGCGAAACGTGCGGAACAGGATGTCCCAGATCGGCAGATCGCCGTAGTTGTTGGCGTGCAAATCGCGTTGATGGTGAACGCAATGCGCTTCCGGCCGCTGGATGAAGTACCCGAGCCAGTGCGGCGTGTGCACATTCATGTGTTGGAAGAAGCTGTAGAACGCCGCGATATACCCGGTCAGCGCCGCCGCAAGAGGGTCAAGACCGATCACCAGCGTCGTGACCGCCACCGATAATGCAGCAAACACCGTCATCTCCAGCGGATGGAAAACCGCCGCACCGGACATGTCCATTCGCTGCGGGCTGTGATGCATCTGGTGAAAAAGCCTCCACATCAGCGGCACATTGTGTACGCTGCGATGCCATGCATAGGCCATAGCCGAGAGAAGCACATAGCCCACTATCGCCCCGCCCATGACACCCAGGCCGGTCCCATCAACCAGACGATTCTGCTCCAGCCACTCGATGGGGATCAGCAGCGGTACAATCGTCGAGACTGTGGCCAGCACGATCAGAAACACGATACCCAGCGTTTTCCATCCGCGTACCTTTGGAAATTTCCGGGCCGGCCAGATACTTTCCACCGCAAGCATGGCCAGGTAAGTCAGCGGTACCAGCAAGCCCAGGACATCGATTGCACTCATGGAACCCTCCTTTTGGTTCAATCCAAGACATGTACCCTTTTTACCTTACGGCGTAAGGTCGTGAGCGTAGTATAGACTTACAGTGTAAGATTACAAGTGCAAAATGAAAGCCGGACAAAAAATCGGAAAAATCAGGGCAAAAGCGCCGCCAAAGTCAGCGCGCAAGCCGTTATCGCGGGAGCGCATCGAGCTGGCAGCACTGGACCTGATCGAGCAGGAGGGTCTGGAAGGATTCAGCACCCGAAAGCTGGGGGAAGTTCTCGGCTGCGAAGCGATGAGCATCTATCATCATTTCCCGAGCAAGTCGCACCTGCTGAATGCATTGCTGGATCGCGTATTGGCTGCCCAACCGATGCCCGCGAAAGATCTGGCGCCCGTGGAGTGGATACGGCAACTGGCTTACTGGTACCGGCAGATCGGTATCGATCATCCGAAGCTGTTCCAGTACATCGCCCTGCATCGCATGAATACCCGGACCGGACTCGGCCTGCTCAATGACGTCATCGGCGCGTTCAAGAATCTCGGCCTGGGTGCAGAAACCACAGCGCGCCTGTTCCGCTCGTTTTCTTACTACCTGACGGGCGCGATACTTGACGAAACCTCGGGCTATGCAAAGGGCCCTTCGGCAGCGGAGCCTGTTCCCGACGAAGAAATCGCCAGAAACTTTCCCCATGTCGTCGCTGCAGGTCCTTACTTCAAACAACAGCATTTCGAGCGCACTTTTTCCAAAGGTCTCGAGATATTTCTGCGCGCGATCGAGGGTGGCTCGAAACCGGCAAAAAAGGCAAAGCGGTAAGCTGCCCATCCTCAAAAAACTGAGGATGAAGCCGGAGCAACTCGTGCGCAAGAGTGAAGATGTCTACAAGGACAAATTCCCCGATAAGTCGCTCAATGAAGAACAGTGGCTGGAAGCGCTCGCCAAGAATCCCATCCTGATCGAGCGGCCGATCGTGGTGAAAGGCAACCGGGCGGTAGTGGGCCGCCCACCGGAAAGAGTCGAAGAACTGCTCTGAAAATAAGGCCGGTCAGCGTGTCTTGCGGCGCGAAGCCGCACGCACTTTCGACTGTTCGCGGTAATGTCTCTGGAAAAAGGCCGCGAGCATTTCGACATCGACGCGTCTTGCGCCCGCGGCACGAGCGACCAGTGCAACAGTCCGTGCCGGTATCTGGGTCGAGAACGGCCTGGCGATCAACCGGGTGCCTTTGAGAATGCCGGCCTTGAGCGTCAGTTCCGGCAACAGCGTAACGCCGAGTCCGCCTTCCACCATTTGGATCAACGTCGTCAGGCTGGTCGCTTCCAGCAGCGCCTTGGTTTTTGCGCCCCGGGCACCGCACGCCGCGATCGCGTGGTCCCTCAGGCAGTGTCCTTCCTCCAGCAAGACCACGCTGCCGGGCTCGAGGTCGCGCACCAGCATTTCCTTCTTTTTGGCGTGAGCGTCATCCTGACGAGAGACGAACCAGAATTCGTCGCGGAACAGCTCGATCACTTTCAGCTCCGCCGTCTCGAACGGCAGCGCAATCAGCGCCGCATCGAGTTCTCCTGCGCGCAACTTCTCCAGCAGCCTCTCGGTGAGATCCTCGCGAAGATACAGTTTGAGTTCCGGATACTCACCCCTGATCTTGGACATCACGCCGGACAGCAGAAACGGCGCCACCGTCGGGATGACGCCCAGCCGGAATATGCCACCGAGCGGCGCTCCGGCGTCTCGCGCCGAGTCCATCATGTCTTTTACCGCGGCCAGAACGGTCCGGGCACGTAGCGCAACCTCCTCGCCCGCGGGCGTCAGCCGCACGCCGCGCGGATCGCGTTCGACCAGCTCCACGCCAAGTGACAATTCCAGTTCCTTGATACCGGCAGATAGCGTCGACTGGGTGACGAAGCTGGCCTCGGCCGCCGCGCGGAAATTCAGCCGGTCGGCGACTTGCACCAGATAACCGAGTTGCCGCAGGGAAGGCAGTGCGCTCATCGCATTGTTCGTATCGGGCGTCGATCGTATTTTTCGATCAGTCTAAACTATTTTTCTCGCTTTATCGATCAACGGGCTTGATGCAGAGTGGCGCTGCAAACATTTTCAACCTGCCATTCAAAGGAGCCAAGCATGCTGACCATCGGTGACCGTCTTCCCGCATTTGACCTCAACGCCGTCGTTTCGATCGACCCGGACAAGGCTTTCCAGCACATCGACCAGGCGTCCAATCCCGGCAAGTGGAAAGTGCTGTTTTTCTGGCCGAAGGACTTCACGTTCGTCTGCCCGACCGAAATCGCCGCATTCGGCAAGCTCAACACCGAGTTCAACGACCGTGACGCCGTCATCTATGGCGTGTCGATCGACAGCGAGTTCGTGCATCTGGCATGGCGAAACAACCATGCCGACCTGAAGGACCTGCCCTTCCCGATGCTGGCCGACATCAAGCGCGACCTGTCCTCTTCGCTGGGCGTGCTGGACAAGAATGAAGGCGTCGCACTTCGCGCCACGTTCATCGTCGACCCGGAAGGCGTGATCCGCTTCGTGTCGGTCAACGACATGAGTGTGGGCCGCAATCCCGAGGAAGTCCTGCGCGTGCTCGATGCACTGCAGACCGACGAATTGTGCCCGTGCAACTGGAAGAAAGGCGACGAGTTCCTCAAGGCTGCCTGATGGGCGGGCCCGGCTCTAAGGAGCCAGGCCATCGCGGCGCTCGTTTGAACACATTGAAAGGAGATTGAAGATGTCGATCCAGACCCTGAAAGACCGCCTGCCCGAATACGCCAAGGACCTGAAACTGAACCTGGGCTCGCTGGCGGCGGAAACTGTGCTGAACGAAACGCTGAAGGCGGGCACCTTTGTCGCCGCGGCGTTCGCTTCACGCAATGCGGAAGTCATCGCGGCGATCAATGCCGAATTCGGTGACAAGCTGGCACCGGCGGACTTCACCGCCGCCAAGGCGGCTGCGGCGATCATGGGCATGAACAACGTCTATTACCGCTTCCTGCACCTCGCGGAAAACGACGAATACGTACGCCTGCCCGCCAAGTTGCGCATGAATGTGATCGGCGCGCCCGGCACCGCGAAGGAAAACTTCGAGCTGTGGTCGCTGGCAGTCTCTGCGATCAACGGTTGCGGCATGTGCATCACCGCCCACGAGAAGGTGGTGCGCGCCGCGGGGCTGACCGCGGAGCAGGTACAGGCTGCAGTTCGCATTGCCGCGGTGGTTCATGCCGTGGCGGCGGCCCTGGAAGCCGAAGCGGCGACTGCAACGGCAACGCTCGCCGCTGCCGCTTGACCGCAGCGCACTGATCAAAACAGGCACTGATCGAACGAACGGACGACAAATTCGGGACGGGAGGCGACAGCCTCCCGTCCCGAACTATTTTTGCGCGACCGCCTCGTCTTCCGGCCTATAGCCCACTTCCTTCATGTACAAGGCCAGCACGTTATCCATGCTGGCGGCGTGATTCGAGAACCATTCCGCCACGGCCCGCGCCAGCACTTGTCCGAAGCGCGTCTCGCCGGCTGCAACACGACGGCGTACTTCATGCGCAGTCTCGAGCACGCCGTCGTGCTCCCTGACGTGGCAGGTCAGCGGTGGATAGGTCATTTGCTCCATCCAGCGCCGCTCCTGCGCGAAATGCTCCTCGGTATGCCTGATGAATTCGTCGAGCACCGTCAGCATTTTTTCGTCCGGCGCATCGGCAAGACGGTTCAGCAGCTCGATGAATTCGCGATGGGTCTCGTCCATCAGCCCCCGGTCGAGCACCAGGGTTTCATTCCATTCCATGACGGACATGACAACTCCAGCAGGATGCACAGACCGAAGTTTACCGTATCGGCCCTGCCAGCAAGCCACGGACCGATGAGTCACTTATCCGACGAAGGCCGCGGGAACCGGCTCCTCGCCCAGCGCTTGCCGCAAGATCGCCCAATGCATTGCTTCGTCGCCGAGGATGCTGCCCGCCGCGCGCGACAGATCGCGGTTGTCGAATACCGGAATGGCGCCCAGATACGCGCTAACGGCACCCTTCTCGAGCTGAGCGGCGAAGCGCAAGACGTCCGCCTGGGTCTTCAGGGTTTCAACCGGGAATGTGTATTTGGACTTCGGCTCCGCCGGCCGGCCGCCAAGCTTCTTGACGGTGGCGCCAAGCAGATCGGCATGCGTCTTGTGATGCCCTTGAAACGTGACCGCGAGCACCTTTACTCCAGGCTCGAGAAGGCCACTTTCGGCACCGACCTGATAGGCGGCGATCGCTTCCATCTCCGCTGCGAGAGCTGTATTGAGGATGGTGACGTCATTTGCCCCGGCATTGCCGGCATTCTTCTGCGCGGCGGCGAGCGATTCGCAGCCACCCAGCAGGGCGACTGCAGAGGCCGACAACAGGATGCCGGAGTTGCCCAGAAACGCGCGGCGTGACGGGTTGGAAAAATCGTTGTGTGCAAACGATAGAAAAGACATGGCCTTCTCCTTGTAAAAGGAATTGATCGGATAGTCCGGCAGGTTGAGTGCCGGGCGATGGAAGACCCCTCGGGCAGGCGCCCGCGGGTCAGGTGGTATCGGGCGTTCGCAGCCGGTCGAGTACGCCACCCACGATGCGGTCGCAGCGGCTGCCCGCAAACGCAAAGGCGCCGTCGATGGCGTAATCGACTTCCTTCGCCAGCGATTCGCGCAGCAGGCTGCGTGCGCGAAAGAAGCGCGTGCGCACCGTGGGCTCGGGAATACCCAAACAGGCCGCCGTTTCTTCGACCGACAGTTCTTCGAGTGCGCGCAAGACGAAAACCGTTCTGAAAACGTCGGGAAGTGCGTCGATCTTTTGCTCGATGAGCGCGCGCATCTCGCCGCGCATGGCCGCGGCATCCGGGCGATCGGCACTGGCGGCGCTGCCTTCTGCTGTCAAGATATTCCCCTCTTCATCGGTGACGGACTCAAGCGGAATAACGGCACTTTCCGTATTGCGTTTGCGTGCGCGCATCAGCGCCTCGTTGACCACGATGCGGGTGAGCCAGGTTGAAAGCCTGGATTCGCCGCGAAACCCGTCGATCGAACGGTAGGCATGCAGATAGGCGAGCTGCAAGGCATCTTCGGCTTCGGCATCGTCCTTGAGGATGGCGCGCGACGTTCGATACAGCATGCGGTTGTACTTGCGCATCAGCACTTCGAAAGCGAGCTGGTCGCCCGCCGCTATGCGCCGCGCAAACTCGCTGTCCGACAGATCGCTCGACAGGACTTGTTGAACCGCTGCACCGACCGGCATCACGACACTCCTTCAGGTATCTCAGCGTATTGGATGCATGCCGATGCCCCCGCGTTCCCGGTTATTTTTTGCCGGTTGACAGCGCGCAAGTGCCGGGAGACCCTTGAAACGGCAGAGCAACTATGGGATGCATCGAAGAGTGCCTGAACTACCCGACATTGTCGTCTACGTCGAAAGCCTTGAAACGCGCCTTCTGGGGCGGACCCTGCAACGGATCCGGCTCCTGAACCCCTTCCTGCTGCGCACCGCAACACCGCCCATAGCCGCAGCGGAGGGAAAGAAAGTCGCCAGCGTACGCAGACTCGGCAAGCGCATCGTCATCGCGCTTGAAGGAGATCTTTTCCTCGTGCTGCACCTGATGATCGCAGGCCGGCTGCGCTGGTTCGACGGCAAGGCAAAGCTCCCTGGCAGGATCGCGCTCGCGGTTTTTGAGTTCGACAACGGCACGCTGGTGCTGACCGAAGCGGGCACCAAACGCCGCGCGTCGCTGCACCTCGTCGAGGGCGAAGCATCAGCACAAGCGCTGCACGCGGGCGGCCTGGAAATTCTGGAGTCCGATCTGAAGACTTTTTCCGGCCGCCTCACGGCCGAAAAGCACACCCTCAAGCGTGCGCTCACCGATCCGCATATCTTCAGTGGCATCGGCAATGCCTATTCGGACGAGATCCTGCATCGCGCGAGACTCTCTCCGATTGCGCTGACGGACAAGCTGGACGACGAAGAAGTTGCACGCCTGTTCGAAGCCACGCGCGTCATACTCACCGAATGGACTGATCGACTGAGGAAAGATGCCGGCGGAAAATTTCCCGAGAAAGTCACCGCCTTTCGCGAGGAGATGACGGTACACGGACGCTTCGGAAAACCGTGTCCCGTGTGCGGCGCGCCGGTGCAGCGCATCGTCTACGCGGAGAACGAAACCAACTACTGCGCGCGCTGCCAGACCGGCGGCAGGATTCTCGCCGACCGCGCGCTGTCGCGACTGCTGAAGAAAAGCTGGCCGCGCTCGATCGACGAAGTCGGTTGAGCGCGTGCTCTTGCCGGCCGGTGTGTAGACAGCGAGAACTCGTACCTCGTAATTCCCGCATACCAGGCGGGATATTCAAGGTAGTCAACGCCATGCCGATCGATCGAAGCTGTCGCGGCTGCTCAAGAAAAGTTGGACGCGTTCGACCGACAAACTCGATAGGTTCGCACGGCAAACTTGGCGACCACTCTACCGGAGCATTTTTTCACGGCCTAGGTGGTCGTTTCATACTGCATCTGGTCGGTAACATCATGTCGCGCGCCTCGATGCGCGCGTCCGTTCGGGTGCCCAGGCCGGTGTTCTCAAAGTCGTACTTCACGTCGCGGCCATTGACGCGGGTGATCGTGGAAATGTATAGCGGCTCGAAGAGCTGATGATCATCAGGGCGCATCCAGGCCTCGCCCATGCTGTTCTGAACGCGAACACCTTCCAGAGCGTAAGCAACGCGCAGCGCATCGGTTGCGCCCGCGCGTTCGGTCGCGCTCACTAGCATCGCAAACAGATTGTTGAGAGGCATTGAATAATATTCCAGCCCGTATCGTCTCTTGTATTCATCGGCTGCCCTGCGTTCATCTTCAAACGGAAGATTCGGGTGCCAGCGCCAGATGACCTTCACTTTATCGCTGGCCGCCAACCCCATCGCAGTCGGGGCGCCCGGGCCGCCCCCGTAATAAGTGTAGAACGCCGCTCCCAAACCCGACGAGGCCGCCGCCTTGACGAGCAGCGCCATATCGGACCCCCAATTGCCGGTAATCACTGTGTCCGCCTTGGCAGCCCTGATTTTGGCGACGTAAGGAGAGAAGTCCTTGACCTTGCCTAGCGGGTGCAAATCGTCGCCGACAATGGCAATGTCGGGCCGTTTGCGGGCGAGCATTTCTCGGGCGAAACGCCGTACCTGATGGCCGAACAGATAGTCCTGATTGATCAGGTAAACCCTCTTCACATTCTTGCGCATAGCAATAAAATCTGTGAGCGCCTCCATCTTCACCTCCTGGTTGGCCATGAAAGTGAAGGTCCAGAAGCTGCACTTTTCCTGAGACAAGTCCTGATCACCGGGTTCGTTCAGAAACAATAGTCGATTGTCGGGATCGCGCTCATTGTGTTTCTCGATTGCGTCGGCAAGCGGTACCGCGATGTGGGATCCGCCGCTCTGGATCATGAACGGGATTCTCTCGTCGATGATCCTCTTGAGTACCAGCAGGGCTTCCTGCGGACTATTTTTGTTATCGAATGGGACGACCTCCAGCTTGCGTCCACCCAACACGCCGCCATGGGCATTGATGGCATCGACCACGAACTGCGAATTCTTGACGTAAAGCTCGCCGACGTTGGCGAACGGCCCACTCATCGGCATGTTCAGCGCAATCCTGACCGGTTCGGCAGCCTCGGCGCTGAAAACTACTGCGAACATTGCGATACCCAGGGCACATCCGAGATTCCTGGCTGTCATGTTCCCTCCGCGCCGCAGTTCCACCGCATCAGGGATTATGCCTTCTGTTCCGGCAAAGTTGTAACATGCTCACGTCTTAGCGCACGCAACTTCCCAATGCCAAGACAGCGTTTTGCCAAAGTTACCCCTCTCCACCTTCACGGAGCTGTGGCCCGCGGACTCGTTAGCGACGGAGTCGACTGTTCGCGGGGAGCGGGCCCGGCCACCGCACAACGGTCTCGCTGGCAATGAAACACCCGCAATTCGCAAAGCTGACAAGACCTCGGCTCCATGACGCGGTGGCCCGCGAGCGGCTGTTCCGCGTCCTGGACGAAAAACGCGGGCATCCCGTGGTCTGGATCGCGGGTCCGCCTGGTTCCGGCAAAACCACGCTGGTGGCAAGCTATCTGGAGGTGGCCCGGTCTCCGGCGATCTGGTACCTCCTTGACCGCGGGGATTCCGACCCCGCCACCTTTTTCTACTATGTGGCACAAGCGACCGGCGCGGCTTCGCGGTCGCGTGGCAAGTCCTTGCCATTGCTTACCCCGGAGTATCTGCCGGACCTCGAAGGATTCAGCCGCCGGTTCTTTCGCGACTTTTTTGGGCGCCTGCCCGAATGCAGTCTTCTCGTTTTGGACAACTATCAGGAGATTGCTGCAGACAGTGCGCTGCACCGTATGCTGAATGCGGCGATTGCCGAGGTGCCGCAGAGCGCGAATTTGTTGGTGATCAGCCGCGCGCCGCCGCCAGGACTGTTCGCACGGGCACAGGTGGCGGGCAGCCTCGACATGCTGGGCTGGGAGGAATTGCGCCTCATGCCGGATGAAACTGCCGCCATTGTCGCGCGTCGCGAAACGCCCGATCCCGAGGTCGTCGCGACCCTTCACGTGCGTTCCGGAGGCTGGGTCGCGGGGGTAAGGTTGCTTCTGCAAGCCGAAACCAGCTTGAAAAACGACGCCCTATCAACCGGTCCGGAAGGGTTGGAATCCGCGTTCGACTACTTCGCCGCCGAATTTTTCGACGGAGCGCCGGAATCGCTTCGACTCGTCCTGCTGCGTACGGCGTTTTTCCCGCGTTTCACTATCGGGATGGCGGTGGCGATCACCGGTGACCCTGATGCCGGAGAGCAGATCGAACAACTGTACAGGCGGCGCTTGTTCATCGACAGGCGCCTGGGCAACGAAGCGACGTATCAGTACCACGACCTGTTTCGCGCTTTTTTGCGGAACCGGGCAAACGATCGGTTGCCGCCGGAGGAAATCGCATCGGTAACCGCAAGATCGGCAGGGTTGCTGACGGCGGCAAATCTCGCCGACGAGGCATTCGGCTTGTTCGTTCAGGCGAAGGACTGGGCTCACGCGGAGGAAATTTTTCTCGATCACGCACCCAGACTCATTTCCAGCGGGCGCTGGCTGACTCTCGATGATTGGGCCAATTCCCTGCCGAAGGAGCGCCTGGCGGCAAATCCCTGGTTGCTTTACTGGCTGGGCCGCTCGAAAGCACTGGTCGATCCCGTGCAGGCATATCCGACGCTTGAGGCGGCTTACAAGTCCTTCACCGAGGGAGAAGACAATCTTGGTCAGCTATTGTGCGCCGCCGAGGTCGTGGAAACGCTGCATTTCGCGGTCACACGTTTTGAAGCCATGGGTCTGTGGCTGGAGCGGTTGGAGAGAAGTCTGGGGGCACAGAAAACATCGCTTCAAACGGATGATGAACTGCGCGTTCATTCCACGTTGTTCTGGGCCGCCGAAAACAGTGATCCCGGCAGTCCGGTCATCGAGCCATCGGTAGCCCGAGTCCAGCAGCTTCTGCCGCATTGTACGGATGTCAACTTGCGGATCTCCGTAGCGAACATGCTTCACTACCACTCTGTCCGCTCGATGGATCCAGAATCAACCCGGATTGCCATGCGTGAGGCACGTCCGTTTCTGGATTCTGCGGCTCTTTCGGCGGATCGGCTTGCACTTTACCTCTTGGCCGAGGGAATGGCACATGTCGATCCCGGCAGATATGAAGATGCCCTCTCGTGCTACGACCGTGCCGACGCAGTCATTGAGGCCCACGGGCTCGCGGGCAGAGATCACATTGCGAGGGTCTGGCGCGCCATGTGTCAATACGCCGCGGGTGACGTTCAAAATGCTCACGCCACCCTTGCGCGTATTGAAACATTACGATCCGAGGACTTGCCGGTCATTGCCCAGGTTCTCCTCAACGCCCGCGCCTGGGTTGCGTTCAGTCGTAACGACATCGAGAGTGCGCTGAAGCATGTTCAGGCCGCAATCGACAATATTGACAAATGGGGTCCGTCAATTGTGCTGGGATGGTTACTGCCGAATCAAGCCTACATGCGAATCTCTGCAGGACGCACTAAACAGGCGCGTGAACCGCTGAAAAGAATCCGTTCGCAATCGTGGTTGGTTTCCTACGGACATTTTCAGGGCGCGGTGGCCCTGCTCGAAGCCTGGGAAGCGCTACGGCTCGGCGAGGAAAACCGGAGTCATGCGGCGTTGCGGGAGTGTATGCGGCTTGCGCAAGATCAGTGCGACCGCCTGCGGATGCGCTGGTATCCGAAAGCACTGGCGGAGTTGCTCCCGAGCGCGCTCGAACTCGGCATCGAGACCGATACCGCCCGCACGCTGATCCGCGAGTGCCGTCTCGACCCGCCTGCACACACGTCCGACACGTGGTCCTGGCCGGTCAAGGTCTACACACTCGGCCGCTTCGAGATTCTGATCGATGAAAAACCGCTGGGATTCGGACGCAAGACACCGAAGCGCACGCTCGCGTTACTCAAGGCACTGATCGCGCTGGGCGGCACTGACGTGTCGGAGCAGAAGTTGATCGATTCGCTGTGGCCCGATCAGGAAGCCGATGCGGCGGTCGAGTCACTCGCCGCCGCGCTGCACCGCCTGCGACGATTGCTGGGAGGCAACGACTTGATCCGTCAGAACGGCGGCCTGCTGTCACTCAACGCCCAACGTACTTTTGTCGATGCCTGGGCGTTCGAGGCCGGCACCGATGACCCGGCGAAACGGGGGCTGGCGCTGAAACTCTACGGGGGCAATTTTTTGCACGGCGACAACGAGCCCTGGACCGCTTCCCTGCGCGAGCGGCTGCGCGGCAAGTTCGTGCGCACCGTCGAGAACGCGTGCCTCGACTTCGAATCGTCTGGGCAATGGCAGGAGGCGATCGAACTTTATGTGCGCGGCATCGGGACGGACGACCTGATCGAACCCTTTTATCGGGGCTTGATGCGCTGCTACAGCAACCTGGGCCGACATGCCGAAGCGGCAGGTGCATTCCGCCGCCTTCGCCAAACCCTGTCCGTGACACTCGGGACTAGGCCTTCCGCCGAAAGCCAGCGACTGTTCGAAACGCTGCGCCTGCAGTAGGTCACTCGCCGCACCCGCTCCACCGTGAACGATGGGTCCGGCACCCCCGGACGTACTTGAATTTCGAATCCGTACCCAATTGCTACCCCGTTGACGCAGAAACTGGGTTCCGTGCAAACGGGGAGTGGTTCATGCGCGCACCGCGCAGCTACATCGTGCGAATCTATCGTCGCGGATTCCGGACCTTGTCCGGAGTCATCGAGGACACCCGCACGAACACGCAACAGCCGTTCGGTGACATCGACGAGCTTATTGCCGTAATGCGCACGCCCGATTCGCGCGCACCACCCCCCGGGCGCCGAGAAAAGGTCCGTTCAACGAAGTAACACCGAAGGAGGGCATATGAAATTCTCACACTTTCTCATTATGGCCGTCACCATGGCATTGGGTGTTTCGAGCTTCTCGGCACAGGCGGAGAAGCGCGAGCAGACGTCAGTCAAGACCAATCAACGTTCGGTTGCCAAGTCAACCGTAACCATCGGCGATGTGCCGAATCACGAAGTTTTTCAGGAAACACTGATTTCCTCCATAAAGTATTCGAATCCCGACTTCAAGGTCAGCGAGGAATGGGTGTACTCCCAGACTGACCAAGTCGACGGAAGCGGAACACATCGATGCTATTGGATCGATTTCCATCATGGCGGCGAGCAGACCTACGGCACTTGCGAAGGCGCCCATAAGACGGTCGCCAAGGACGATGGAAGCTGGCTGTCAACCTGGGAAGGAAAATACCGGTACCTCGGCGGCACTGGAAAATTCAAGAACATCAAGGGCACCGGCACCTACAAGGGAAAGGTCGGGTCGAAAGAGCCGTTTATCGAAGAGGCTCGGGAGCAGATCGAGTTTTGAGGTCGAACTGCATCGGGCGTCGCGTGCGCCCGTTTCACACTCGCCTTCCTGCTGGCCGGAAGTACGTCCAGTTAACGAAGCAAATCCATGTTGAGGACATCATGAGAATCCAATCACTACTCATAGCGGCCACCACCGTCGTTCTATGCGTTTCGGGCTACTCTGCTCTGGCCGAGAAGCGCGAACTGACGTTCGTGAAAACCTCGACGCAAACCATGGCCAAAAGCGCCACTGCGCTTTCGGAATCCCCGAACCACGAGATCACCCAGGAAGTCATGCATCAACACATCAAATACTCCAATCCTGATTTTCAGGTGGATGAGGAGTGGGTGTACGTGCAGGCGGATTCTGTCGACGGCAGTGGCCCGCACAAAGGCTATTTCACCTTCGTTCATACCGGCGGGGAGCGAACCTACGGCAGCTTTGAAGGCAGTCACAAAACCGTCGTCAAGGACGACGGAAGCTGGCTCACCACCTGGGAAGGCAAGGTCCGCCACCTTGGCGGTACGGGCAAATACAAAAACATCAAAGGCACTGGCACCTACAAGGGCAAGGTAGGCGCGAAAGAGCCGTTCTACGAGGAGGGCCGGGATCAGATCGAGTTCTGACTTGGAAGGGCGGTGCGGGACGGATTGGACAGCACGTTGCAACGCATACCGCCCACTTCAGAGAAATTAACAGTCCCGGCCATTGCCTCGACGGTCTACTCGCCCAACACGACATCCAACACGGAGGCTGAACGGGTGCCGGGGATTGGCCGGTTGTCGGCGGCGTGATAGGTAAAAACCGCTGCAAATTTGGTCAGCCCGGTGCGATTCTGTCCGGCGGCATGCAGCAGGCGGCAATGAAAGAACAACACGTCGCCTTCATCCAGTTCCGCAGCAACTCTGGCCTGCAGGATTTTGCGATTTTCCTCGCGGTCGGTGCGGAAGAAAAAATCGTCGTCATATTGCTCGCGGCGCAGTTCCATGAGGTGCGAGCCGGGCACCAGCCACAGGCAGCCGTTTTCTTCGTGCTCGGGGCCGAGCGCCAGCCACACCGATATCAGTTCGGGCTTCTGGAACGACCAGTAGCGGATGTCCTGATGCCATCCGGTAGCACTGCTGAAAGCCGGATTCTTGGTCATGACGCAATTATGGTGCGCCTGCGACAACTTTAGCTGCGGTCCGAGCAGCCGGCGCAGGCGGTTCGCAAGTTCCGGTGATGTCGCCCATTCCTTATAGAGGGCATCGCGCGCGCAGGCCTGCAGCAGCCGGCGCACCGTCCGGCCACCGGGAGCGTCCAGCGACGCCGGCGCACCGGGATACCTGACCTGGGCTTCGTATTCCAGCGGTTGGGTCTCCGCAGCCAGGTGGCGCAACGCCAGCGCCTTCATGGCTTCGCACGAGGCCTGCGGGACAAGGCCGCGAGCGATCACGAAACCATCGCGGGCGAACTGATCGAGTTCTGCGGATGAAAAACCGTTCAAGGGATGGACTGCGAAAGCGGAAGCTAAGCTCGGATTTTACCGGGAACCGGTGTGTCGTTATCGAGGAACATCAGCGAAAGGAATCCCGGTGCCAATCACAAGTCACCAATTACCAATCACTGCACCGCGCTAGCGGTGCGCCGCGTTGAACTGCTCCAGTGCGGCACTGCCGGGACAGAGTTCGTTCTCGCCGAGCCGGTTGAAAGGAGCCTCCACGGTGCCCAAGTGCGCATGCAGATCTTCCGGATCCGGATCGACGTGCAACACGCCCGTCACGATTTCACCGGCGGCCTTGCGCTCCTGCAGATAATTCATCGCTGCGATGCGGTCGTGGACGTCGTATTCGGCGGCAAGCTTGCGCAATTTGAGTACCGAGCCGTCGTGCTGCGTGACTTCCTCCACTTCGCCCGGCGCATAGTCCGCGGTGATCGTCTCGCGCGGCAGCATCACGTCGAGCTGGTTGACGGCTTCGTTGTGCTCGCGCACGTAATCGAAGCTCTTGGTCGAGCCGGCATGGTTGTTGAAAGCCACGCACGGTGATATGCAATCGATAAACGCCGCCCCGCGGTGCAGGATCGCGCCCTTGATCAGCGGCACCAGTTGCGCCTTGTCACCCGAGAAGCTGCGCGCTACGTAAGTTGCGCCCAGCTCCAATGCCAGCAAGACCAAGTCGATCGCGGCATCGGTATTCATTGCGCCCTTCTTGCTCTTCGAGCCGCGGTCCGAAGTCGCCGAGAACTGGCCTTTCGTCAGCCCGTACACGCCGTTGTTCTCGACTATATAGACCATGTTCACGCCGCGGCGCACGCTGTGCGCGAACTGACCGAGCCCGATCGAGGCGGAATCGCCGTCGCCCGATACGCCCAGGTAAATCAGCTCGCGGTTTGCCAGGTTGGCGCCGGTCAGCACGGAAGGCATCCGGCCGTGCACGCTGTTGAATCCATGCGAGCTGCTGAGAAAATAAGTCGGGGTCTTCGACGAGCAGCCGATGCCGGACATCTTGGCGATACGATGGGGCGGCAGGTCGAGCTCGAAACAGGCCTGGATGATCGCGGCGCTGATCGAGTCGTGGCCGCAACCGGCACACAATGTCGAGACCGCTCCCTCATAGTCGCGCCGGGTGAATCCGAGTTTGTTGGCCGGAAGTTGGGGATGATGAAGCTTCGGCTTGGCGATGTAGGTCATGGAGGCATCCTGGTTAATGGCGTATCGCTCATGGCGATACTTTGCGCATCGGCGTCACCTTGAGTGCGGCCGCGTCTTCGGCGATTTCCTTGATGATGAAGCGGGCGGTGATCGGCGTGCCGTCGTAGTGCAGCACCGGCGTGAGTTTGGCCGGATCGATCCCGCATTCGTTGACCAGCAGCATGCGCAACTGCGAATCGCGGTTCTGTTCGACCACGAACACATGGTCGTGCTCGGCGATAAAATCGGCGACTTCGTCCTGGAAGGGAAACGCGCGCACCCGCATGGCATCGAAATGCAGGCCCTGCTGTTCCAGGGTATCGAGCGCCTCGTGCATCGCCGGGCTTGTGGAACCGTAATAGATCACGCCGAGCCGGCTGGATTGCAACCCTGGGCGAAGCACCGGTTTCGGGATCAGGTCCTTGGCCGACTCGAACTTGCGCAGCAACCGCTGCATGTTGTCGAGGTAGTCCGGACCGGCCTCGCTGTAGCGCGCATACCGGTCTTTGGTGGTGCCGCGCGTGAAGAACGAGCCGCGCGAAGGATGCGTGCCCGGATAGGTGCGGTAGGTGATGCCGTCACCGTCGACATCCAGATAGCGCCCGAACTCCGTGCCCGACTCGAGCTCGTCGAAGGTTGCCACCTTGCCGCGGTCGTAGCGGCGCGCATCGGCCCAGGCGAGCGGCCGGCTCAGTCGGTCATTCATGCCGATGTCCAGGTCCAGCATCACGAATACCGGCGTCTGCAATCGCTCGGCGATATCGAATGCGTCGGCCGCGAAATCGAAACTTTCAGCCGGGTCTTCGGGAAACAGCAGCACATGCTTGGTATCGCCGTGCGAGGCATAGGCGCAGGCCAGCAAGTCGGCCTGTTGCGTGCGGGTCGGCATGCCGGTCGAAGGCCCGCCGCGCTGCACGTCGAAGATCACCGCAGGAATCTCGGCGAAGTAGGCCAGCCCGATGAACTCCTGCATCAGCGAGATGCCGGGGCCGGATGTGCAGGTGAAGGCCCGCGCGCCGTTCCAGCTGGCGCCGATCACTAGACCGATGGAAGCGAGTTCGTCCTCGGCCTGGATCACCGCATATCGATTGTTGCCGGACGCATCCTTGCGATAAGTACGGCAATGCCGCGCGAACGCTTCCGCCAGGCTCGAGGACGGCGTGATCGGATACCACGCGGCCACGGTCGCGCCGCCGTAGACGCAACCCAGCGCGGCTGCACTGTTGCCATCGATGAAAATGCTGTCGCCGACTGCAGAGGCACGACGCACGCTCAGGCCGATCGGGCATTCGAAATGCGTCTTCGCGTAGTCGCGCCCCAGACGCAGCGCCTGGATGTTCGGCGCGATCAGTTTGTCCTTGCCCTTGAACTGCTCGCCGATCAGCTTCTCGATTTCCGCGATATCCATCTCCAGCAGCGCCGCCAGGGCGCCGACATAGATGATGTTGCGGAACAGCTGGCGCTGGCGCGGATCGGAATACTCGCGGTTGCAGATCTCGGTCAGCGGCACGCCGATGACGCGCACGTCGTCGCGGAATTTCGATTTCGGCAGCGGCTTCGTCGAGTCGTAGAAGAGGTATCCGCCCGGATCGATGCCGAGTACATCCTTGTCCCAGGTCTGCGGATTCATCGCCACCATCAGGTCGACGCCGCCGCGCGCACCGAGATAGCCCGCCTCGGAAACCCGCACTTCGTACCAGGTTGGCAAGCCCTGGATGTTGGACGGAAAGATATTGCGCGGGCTGACCGGCACGCCCATGCGCAGGATCGACTTGGCGAAAAGCTGGTTGGCCGACGCCGAGCCGGAGCCGTTGATGTTCGCGAACTTGACGACGAAGTCGTTTATTTTGGGTTGCGACATGCCGGTCCCGCGTACGTGACTTCCAGAAGGAATTTGCGCATGTCCCATGCGCCGGTCGGGCAGCGCTCGGCGCACAATCCGCAGTGCAGGCAGACATCCTCGTCCTTGGCCATGATGCGGCCGGTCTTGAGCAAGTCCGATATGTACAAATCCTGCGACACGACCTCCGCCGGCGCATTCAGCCGTCCGCGCAATTCCTTTTCCTCGCCGTTCGCGGTGAAGGTGATGCAGTCCATCGGACAGATGTCCACGCAGGCGTCGCATTCGATGCATAGCGGCGGCGAGAACACGGTCTGCACGTCGCAGTTCAGGCAGCGTTGCGCCTCGGCAAAAGCCATCTTCGCGTCGAACCCGAGCTCGACTTCGACCTTGATGCTCTTCAGCGCAATGACCTGGTCCTTGAGCGGCACCTTATGGCGCAGGTCGCTCGAGATATCGTTGTCGTAACTCCACTCGTGGATGCCCATCTTCTGGCTGACGAGGTTCACCAGCGGCCCGGGCCGCGTGCGTACGTCCTCGCCGTTGCAGAACTTGTCGATCGAAATCGCCGCATCGTGCCCGTGGGCCACCGCCCAGATGATGTTCTTCGGGCCGAATGCCGCGTCGCCGCCGAAGAACACTTTGGGCTGGGTGGACTGGAAGGAGGTCTCGTCGACCACGGGCATGCCGGATCGGTCGAAATTGACGCCGGCGTCGCGCTCGATCCACGGGAACGAGTTCTCCTGGCCGACGGCGATCAACACGTCGTCGCAGTCGAAGCGCTGATCGGGTTCGCCGGTGGGCACCAGTTGCCGGCGCCCCTGGTCGTCGAACACCGCTTCGACTTTCCCGAAGGTCATGCCCGTGAGCCTGCCATTGCGGTGCTCGAAGGCCTTCGGTACCAGAAAGTTCAGGATCGGGATGCCTTCGTGCGCCGCATCCTCCTTCTCCCACGGGCTGGCTTTCATTTCGTTGAAACCGCTGCGCACGATGACTTTGACATCTTCGCCACCGAGGCGCCGGGAGGTGCGGCAGCAGTCCATCGCCGTATTGCCGCCGCCGAGCACGATTACGCGCCGGCCGATCGACTCGACGTGGCCGAAAGACACCGACGAAAGCCAGTCGATGCCGATGTTGATGTTCTTCGCCGCTTCCTTGCGGCCGGGAATGTCCAGGTCGCGGCCGCGCGGCGCACCCGAGCCGACGAAGACAGCGTCGAAACCCTGGGACAGCAGTTTCTTCATGCTGTCGATGCGCACACTGCCGCGGAATTCGACACCGATGTCGAGCACGTAACCGACCTCTTCGTCGATCACTTCCTCGGGCAGGCGGAAGCGCGGAATCTGCGTGCGGATCATGCCGCCGGCTTTCGGATCCTGATCGAAGACCACGATTTCGTAACCGAGCGGCGCAAGATCGCGAGCCACTGTCAGCGACGCGGGTCCGGCACCGATGCAGGCCACCCGCTTGCCATTCTTCCGTGCGGGGGCTTTCGGTAACTGCGAGCGGATGTCGCCCTTGTTGTCGGCTGCGACGCGCTTGAGGCGGCAGATCGCGACGGGCTCGGGCTTGGCCTGGTTGTGCTCCTCGACCCTTCCGCGCCGACAGGCCGGTTCGCACGGACGGTCGCATGTGCGGCCGAGAATGCCGGGGAAGACGTTGGACTTCCAGTTGACCATGTAGGCGTCGCTGTGACGTCCTGCGGCGATCATCCTGATGTATTCGGGAACGGGGGTATGGGCGGGACACGCCCACTGACAATCCACGACTTTGTGGAAATAGTCGGGTGCCGCGATATCGGTGGGCTTCAAAAAGTGCTCCTCCCGTTGGGCGCTTGCCTGCGAATTGTTATTGCCCGCCGGATCCGATCAGGTCGGAGCTCATTCGAAAAGCGGGTTCTTGGCTGCCCAATTTTGCGTAGTGTAACCCGTTGTAACCCTGTAGTTAACAGGTGTCGTTCTAATCCAGAACATGCGACACCAGCCCGTCGGCCAGTTTGGGCTCGAACCAGGTCGATTTCGGCGGCATCACCTCGCCGACGTCCGCCACCGCCATCAGGTCTTCCATGCGCGTCGGGAACATCGAGAATGCCGCCGCCATTTCACCGCTGTCGACCCGCTTCTCCAGTTCCGCCAGGCCGCGAATGCCGCCGATAAAATCGATGCGCTTGTCGCGCCGCGGATCGGTGATGCCGAGCAACGGCGCCAGCAGGCGGTCGGCCAGCAGGCTGACATCGAGCCGCTCGACCGGGTCATGCGTCGGAATCAGCGAGGGGTGGACATTCAATCGAACCCACTGGCCGGACAGATACAGGCCGAACTCGCCCGGCTTCGCCGGCGTCACTGCGCCAGAAGCGGCATGCAGCGCGAAGCTCCGGCCGATCTTCGACAGGAATTCCTGCGGGCTGAGCCCGTTCAGGACGGTTACTGCGCGGTTATACGGCAGGATACGCATCTGATGATGCGGAAACGCAACAGCCAGGAAAAAATTGTAGCTCTTCGTACCGGCATGCTCTGGATCGGCGGCGCGGCGCGACGCAGCGACACGCGACGCCGCGGCCGAGCGGTGATGGCCATCGGCGATGTAGAGCGCCGGCATGGCATCGAATGCCTGCGTCAATCTGTCCAGAGTGGTCGCGTCTTCGATCCGCCACAGGCTGTGGCGCACACCGGTGTCCGCCGTGACATCGGCGACAGGCTCGCGGCTCGTGACTTGCGCAAGCAATGCATCCACGTCCGGTGCATTCGGATAGGCCAGCAGCACCGGCCCGGTCTGTGCGTTCAGCGCCTCGATCTGCCGAACACGGTCGTCTTCCTTGTCCGGCCGGGTGAACTCGTGCTTGCGGATACGGTTACTGTCGTAGTCGGCAACCGAGGCCACCGCCACCACACCGGTCTGAGCATGACCATCCATGATCAACCGGTAGGCGTAGTAACAAGGCCGGCGGTCGCGCTCCAGTACCTTCTGCGCAAGCATGCGCTGGAGATTTTCCGCGGCCATTGCATACACCTGAGGCGCGTGCGGGTCGGTGCCGGGGGGAAGATCGATCTCCGGTTTGGAGATATGCAGGAAGCTCCAGGGTTTGCCCGCCGCGCGGGCTCGCGCTTCTTCGGTGGAAAGGACGTCGTAAGGTGGTGCGGCGACATCGGCGGCGCGTCCCGGTGCGGGCCGCAGACCGGTAAAAGGGCGAATCAGGTGCAAGTAGTAAGTCCTTTCCAGGAAAACAAAACGACCTGCCACGATAAGCAGGCCGCCCATACACGAAAGCCTGACGGGCAGCTGTAAAACCCGAACGTCAAATTCAGAGTCTCAGATTTTCGATCTTGTCCTTTCAATGCCGTTCGGGACCTTCAACACCCTGCCGAAAGCGGATCATCCATGCTTGAATACGATGGTCTTGGTATGCGAAAACTCGTGCAGCGCCTCGATGCCTTTTTCCCTGCCGTGGCCGCTCTTCTTCACACCGCCGAAGGGCAGTTCGATGCCGCCGCCCGCGCCGTAACCGTTCACGAAGACCTGGCCGCAACGCATCTTCTTCGCCACCCGCATCTGCCTTCCGCCGTCGCGCGTCCAGATGCCGGCCACCAGCCCAAACTCCGTCGAATTGGCCAGCTTCACCGCATCCGCTTCGTCCTCGAAGGGAATGATCGACAGCACCGGACCGAACACTTCGTCGCAAGCCAGCGCATTGTCGCGCGGCACCGGGCCGAACAGCACCGGCGCAACATAGAAACCGCCGGCCGGCACGCCATCGGCGAGTTGCGCCTCGGCGAGCACCGGGATGCCGTCCTTCCTGGCCTGATCGATGAAGCCGTGCACCCGCTTCTTCTGATTGGCTGAAATGAGCGGGCCGCAATCCAGGTCCATCGCGTGGCTGCCAACGCGCAATTGCCTGAAACGCACGATGACCTGCGCGACGAATTTGTCGTAGATGGATTTCTGCACCAGCACGCGGCTGCCCGCCGAGCAGGTCTGGCCGCCGTTCTGAACGATGGCGTTG
The DNA here is from genome assembly GCA_016194905.1 of Betaproteobacteria bacterium. Taxonomy (NCBI): domain Bacteria; kingdom Pseudomonadati; phylum Pseudomonadota; class Betaproteobacteria; species Betaproteobacteria bacterium. Next base: position 30,487 of record JACQAP010000030.1, on the reverse strand, counting down.
ACCACGACCGGAACCGCCGCATCGAAGTCGGCATCCTCGAATACGATCTGTGGCGATTTGCCGCCCAGTTCCAGGGTGCATCCGATATGGTTCTCGGCCGCCGCCTTCTGCACCAGCGTGCCGACTTCCGGCGAGCCGGTGAAGGACAGGAAATCGATGCCGGGATGGCTGGCAAGCGCGGCGCCGGCTTCTTCGCCAATGCCGGTGACGACGTTCAGAGTGCCGGGCGGAAAGCCGACTTCCTGCGCGAGCTGTGCCATCCTGACCGGCGTAACGCAGGCATCTTCGGCCGGTTTCATGACCACCGCGTTGCCCATCGCCAATGCCGGCGCCAGGCTGCGGCCGAACATCTGCGCCGGATAATTCCAGGGGATGATGTGGCCGGTCACGCCTTTGGGTTCGTGCAGGATGGTGACCATGTAGCCGTCGAGGAACGGGATGGTGTCGCCGTGATACTTGTCGGCCGCGCCGCCGTAGAACTCGAAATAGCGTGCGGCCGCCGTGATATCGGCACTCGCCTGTTTCATCGGCTTGCCGCAATCCCGCGCTTCGAGCTGGGAAAGTTCTTCGTGGTGGGCGAGGATGGCCTCGCCGAGCTTCGTCATCAGGCGGCCGCGCTCGACGGCCGTCATCTTCCCCCAGGCGCCTTCCTCAAAGGCATGGCGCGCGGCCTTGACCGCCGCATCGACGTCCGCTTTCGACCCGCGCGCAATTTTGGCAAAGGCCTGACCGTCGCTGGGGCTCACCATGTCGACCGTGCGGCCGTCGGAAGCGGGCTGCCATTTGCCGCCGATCAGGTTCTGGTAAGTCGTTGCCGTGTCCTCGACGATCTTTCTTGCTGTGGATGCACTCATCTTTATCGTTCCCGGGTTTTCACTGACTCGGCCGCAATTCTAGCAACCGGCGTGCGACCTTGCTCTCATGGGTGGATATAGACGAATCCTTCCTTGGCCTGCAGCCAGGCGATTTCCGCCACGCCAGAAGGCACGATCTGGACTTTATCGATCAGATCCTTCTTCGTCAGCTTCAGCGCATTCATGCTGTTCTGGCAGATGCGGAATTCCACGCCTTTGGCGGCGAGCTGATCGACCCACTCGGCGTAAGGCCGCCCGCCGGCATCCTGCGCGCCGAACGTGAAGGCCCGCACTCCGGTCGACAATGCCACCACGACGATCTTCACCCCCGGATCCGCCGCGAGATGATTGTTGATGTTGTTCATCGCCAGCGTTGCCAGCCTGTCGTCCGGCAGGTGATAAACGGTCTTGATAACATCGTCGGCGCGTACCGCGAGCGGCCCCGTCAGCAATGCGGCGGCGAGCAATGTCGCCAGCAGCGTCAGCAGATATTTCATTCTCATGAGCTGTCTCCTAGATTGATGGCCGGTTTAAAGCATGCCCAGCCGGTTGAGGTCGGCGCGCAACTGATGCGGGTCGCGAAAATGCAACGCATGCATGCCAGCATGCCGGCCGGCTTCGACGTTGCGCGGGCTGTCGTCGATGAACACCGTGCGTGCAGGCTCCAGCCGGCAGCGCTCGATGGTCAGCGCGAAAATACGCGGATCGGGCTTCGCCAGCCCGACTTCGCCTGACACCACGATGTCCTCGAACCATTTCAGGAATTCGAAGCGGCGGCGCGCGATCGGGAAGGTTTCGGCCGACCAGTTGGTCAGCGCATGCAGCCGATGCCCCTTCCTGCGCAGTTCGCCGAGGATTTCGACGCTGCCGGAGATCTCGTCGCGCAACATCTTTTCCCAGCCGTCCCTCCACAACGCGATCATGCCGGCGTGATCCGGATGGACGGCGACGCGCTCGGCGACCGCCTGGTCGAAGGTCTTCCCGGCGTCGATCTCCAGGTTCCACCAAGGCGGCGCAATCTCGGCCAGAAAGTGCTCCATGGCCTTTTCGTCGCCGTTGAAAAGCGGCTGGTACAGATAGCGGGGATTCCAGTCGACCAATACCGCGCCAAGATCGAACAAAATCGTGTCGAACAACACCGTATCCATTCTTCAGCGTTTCTTCTTCCAGGCTTCGTATTCGGCGCGCATCGGCTCGTTCGGCGGGTAGGTGCCGGCAATCGTCGCGCCGGCCTGTACTTTCTCCAGCACGAAAGCTTCCAGTTCTTCCATCTCCATCCCGCCTTGCGCAACTTGTTCCACCACGTGACGCGGAATGCAGACCACGCCTTCTTCGTCGCCGACCATGATGTCGCCCGGCATCACCAGCACCTCGGCGCACCCCACCGGTACGTTAACGTCGACCGCAAGATGCCGGTGGACGTGGGCCGTGGCGGCCATGTTCTTCGCGAATACCGGAAACCCCAGCTTCTGGATCGACGCGTAGTCGCGCATTGCGCCGTCGGTCACGGCTCCGGCGGCACCGCGCGCCTGCAGGCGCGACATCAGAATCTCCCCGGCGGCGGCGGAAGTATCGATGTTGCGGCAATCCAGCACCAGCACCTGGCCGGGCAGGATTTCATCGATCGCCTTGCGCTGCGGGTAGCCCGGTTTGCCGATCGCCTCGAAGGTGGCGAGGTCCTCGCGGGCGGGCACGAAACGCACCGTCACCGCCTCGCCCGCCATGCGCAACGCCGGGTTCAGCGGCCTGACGCCATTGAGGTAGGTATTGCGGAAGCCGAGCTTGAACAACTGGGAAGTCAGGGTCGCGGTGGAAATGCGCCTCAGTTGGTCGAGAATCTGCGGCGCGACGGGAGCGGGTTTCATTGTCGGTTCCTGCATTGATCGGGAACCGTATCCTACTACGCTATCAAACCCATTCACCGCGGAGGACGCGGAGGAAAAGCGGAAACGAAGGAAGGTGAATAGGGAATGAATTGTAGTAGAGGGTTTATCTGCGAATTTGCGCCGCCAAAATTTCCCTGCGATGGAACTTTAACCAAAGGATTTGTCCCCAGAATCTCCTTGTTCTTGCCTTTCCTCTGCGCCCTCTGCGTCTTAAGGTGAAACACTCAAGGGAACACTTGGAGCTGAAGCTGCTGCGGTGAAAGAGTCCTGTTTTTGGTGCGCCGCCGGCGCTAGTCGTAGACGACGAGTTGTTTGCCGCGGGTTTCCGGCAGCAGCGCTACCGCGATGATCACCACGACGAAAGCGGATCCCGCGAATATTCCGATCGCCCGGCCGAGCGGCATGCTGGTGCTGAGGAATCCGACCAGCGCGGGAAACAGCGCGCCGATGCCGCGTCCGAAATTGTAGGCGAAGCCCTGTCCGGAGCCGCGCACCCGGCTGGGGAAGAGTTCGGTGAAATAGGCGCCGACGCCGCTGAAATTCCCCGATACGAAAAATCCCAGGGGGAACCCGAGCACCAGCATCTGCGCATCGCTGATCGGAACCAGCGTATACGTCACGGCGGTCGCCGCCGAGCAAACGGCGAACAGGAAGAAAGTATTGCGCCGGCCGATGCGGTCCGACAACCAGGCAGCCGTCAGATAGCCGACGAACGCGCCGGATATGATCACCGCGAGGTATCCCCCGGTACCGATCACCGACAGCCCGCGCACCGTTTTCAGATAGGTCGGCAGCCAGATGGTCACCGCATAGTAGCCGCCCTGCATGCCGGTCGCCATCAGACTGGTCAGCACCGTGATGCGCAGCAACTGCGGCGAGAAGATTTCGAGGAAGTTCGTGCGCTGCGCGCCGGCGCGCGCCAGCGTGGCGGTGAACACTTCGGGATCTCTCACGTGACGGCGGATGTAGAAGATCAGCAGCGCCGGCGCCAGCCCGGTCCAGAACAGGGCACGCCAGGCGATGTCGTCGGGCAGCAGCGTGAAAAACACCGCGAACATCAGCGCCGCTGCGCCCCAGCCGACGGCCCAGCCGCTCTGCACCGTGCCCACCGCCTTGCCGCGGTGCTCCGCTCGGATGATCTCGCCGATCATCACCGAGCCCACCGCCCATTCTCCGCCGAAGCCCAGGCCCTGCAGGCTGCGCACCACCAGCAGTTGCTCGAAGGATTGGGTAAAGCCGCACAGGAAGGTGAAACAGGCAAACCAGGCGATGGTGATCTGCAGAACACGCACCCGGCCGAAACGGTCGGACAGTGCGCCGGCGATCCAGCCGCCCAGCGCCGACATCAGCAGCGCAGAGGTGGCGATCAATCCGGCCTGTCCTTTGCTCATGCCCCACGCAGCAATCAGGGCAGGAATGACAAAGGTGTAGATCATGAAGTCGAACGCATCGACCGACCATCCGCCATAGGCGGCGATCAGCGTCTTTTTTTCCTGCCCTGACAGTTCCCGGATCCACGCGAACATGCCGCCCCCGATGTCTGCAACCGCCTCTAGTAAAAGCCCTTTGCGCCGAGCCCTTCCGGCTCTGCCCGTTCAGCGCAATCCGCTTTGAAGCTTGCCGATTTCGATCTGATTGATGGTGGGCGGCAGCTTGATGGCCAGGGCCTCGAGATAGGAGCGCTCCATATCCTGCGCCTTGCGATTGCGCATCGCGCCGATCAGACTCGGGCGGATGTCCGCCAGCGGGCGTGTCGCCGCGGGCTTCCTGTCCAGCAGCTTGATGAGATGCCAGCCGGCCGCGGATTTGACCGGCGGGCTCACCTCGCCTTTGTTCATTCCGGGCACTGCCCGGCGGATCTCCGGAACCATCTGCTCTTCGCTGACCCAGCCGAGTTCGCCGCCCTTTTCCGCGCTTTCCTTGTGCGCGGAGTTTTCCTTCGCAAGTTTCGCGAAATCGGCTCCCGACTTGCCGAGCTTGCCGCTCAGTTCGCCGATCCTCTTCTTGGCTTCCTCGGCCTTGGCCTTGTCGGTGCCGTCGGCCGCCGGCAGGAAAATCTGCGCCAGTAGATACTGGGCCGGAGCGAGCAGTTGCGCCTTGTTCGACTCGTAGAACTGCTTGATCTCGTCTTCGGATGGATAACCGTCGCCCGGCAGCGCGACGTTGCTCACGAAGGAACTCACGATAACCTGGTCACGCGCCCTTTCGATCAGCGGCTGCAGTTCCTGGCGCTTGTCCCAGCCCTTCTGCTTGGCTTCATTCAGCACCGCCTTGCGCATCAGCTCGCTGCGCACCAGGCGTTCGAGCGCCGCCGCATCGGTGGCGAGCTGGCGCCGCGCGTCCGGCGGCTGGGCATCGAGGATTGCCTTCAGCTCGGAACTGTGCAATTCGACATCACCCATTTTTCCCACCAGGTCCTCCGCGGCGGCGGCAGAACACAGCAACAGGCCGATCAGCAGCACCGGCAGGCGAATGGTTTCAGACATGATTACTCCCCACAAACGGACTCAGGAACGAATAGGACACTGGCGGCCTGCAAGCGTTTCCGGATGAGGTTCCCGGCGGGGTATGGGAGGTGTGACTCGGAATTCTCTTGCCTCGGAGGGGTGAGGCGCAAGGGGCATCCCGCGAACACACCAGCCGCGAGTTGCGGTTTCCGAAACTGGATCGGCCGCCGGGCCAGCCTCGCCGGCCCGGCTTGCCGAAAATCAACAGAAGAAGGTTACTTGAGGTGGCCGGCGACGAGCTTGGTCATCTCGAACATCGATACCGTCTTCTTGCCACCGAAGACTTCCTTGAGCTTGTCATCGGCGTTGATGTTGCGTCGGTTCTTGCTGTCCTGCAGGTCGTTCTTCTTGATGTAGGCCCACAGTTTTTTGGTGACTTCGGTGCGCGGTAGCGGGGTGCCGCCGATCACTGCGGCGAGCGACGCGCTGGGCGTCATCGCTTTCATGAAAGCCGCATTCGGCTTGCGCTTGGCTCCGGATGCCTTCTTCTTCGGGGCCTTCTTCGCGGGCTTCTTCGCAGCAGCCTTCTTCGCAGGTTTCTTCGCAGCAGCCTTCTTCGGCGCGGCTTTCTTGGCTTTCTTCACAGGTTTCTTCGCAGCGGTCTTCTTCTTTGCGGCCATCGTGGTGCCTCCAATTTGAGTTTGCACGTAACTGAATTTGCGTTGCCTTGCCAGAAGCAAAGGCACGGCGAGCAGAGAATGCCGAGAGGAGAGTGCGTTGTCAATCGGAGAATGCACGTTTTTCATAGGGGAGCCGCTCGCAAATGCGACGCGCGCGTCTCGGTTCGCCGCGACCGGTCGACTGTCGGACCGGGGACTTTCCGGGCGAGAATCGCTTCCTGAACCGGCACCAACGCGTTCACAATACGCATTGCCGGCCCCATTCCGCGCGCATAGTCGAACATGCCACTGACCGAACTGGACCGAACCAGCATCGCGACCCGCGTAGGCGAACTCGAGGCCAGGACCGGGACGCAGGTCATTGCCGCCGTCGTCGGCAAATCCGATTCCTATCCGGAAGCGCCGTGGAAAGCATTCGCCCTCGGTGCCGCCACCGCGGCGCTGGCGTGCGTCATCTGGCAACTTGCCGCCCGCGGCTGGTCCGCCGGCGTCCCTGAAACAGGGCATGTCCTGGTCATACTCGGCGGCGGCGCGCTTCTTGCATTGCTCACCCTCCTGCATGCGCCGTTCGCGCGTCTGTTCGTCGACCGCATCCGGCGCGACGTCGAAGCGACGCAGTTTGCACAGTCGCTATTCTTTCGACGCGGGCTCGATCGCACGCGCAGCCGGGTCGGCATTTTGCTCCTCGTCAGCCTTTTCGAGCGCAAGGTCGTGATCCTGGCCGACGCCGGTTTCGACGGGCGCATCGATACGCACGACTGGGAAGCTTTGACCGGCCGTATCGCCTTGCTGCTGCGACACAGCACCGCGGCGATCGCCTTGCGGGCAGGCTTGGAGGCGATGGAGGCGATGCTGCTGGAACGCGGATTCTCCGGTTCCGGGATCGTCAACGAACTGCCCGATATGCCGCTGGCAGTGAAGGACTAACGATGAATCGCGCACTGAAATTGCTGGTACTGCTCGGCTTCTGCTGGACCGGTTTGTCGGCGGTTGGCGACACAACGATTCCCTATCTTTCCGGCCGCGTCGTCGATCAGGCCGAAATCCTGTCCGCGCCCGCGCGCGAACGCATCGGCAACATGCTGCGGGCGCACGAGCGCGCTACCGGCAACCAGATCGCGGTGCTCACCATCAATGGCATCGGCGCGGAAAGCATCGAGGATTTCGCGGTGCGGGTGTTCGAAAGCTGGAAACTGGGGGACCGCGAAAAGAACAATGGCGTGGTGATCGTGATTGCGCCGCAGGAACACCGTATGCGTATCGAGGTCGGCTATGGCCTGGAAGGCACGCTGACCGATGTCGTCGCCGACCGCATCATCCGCAATCTCATGACGCCTCGCTTCCATGAGGAAAACTACGACGTCGGGGTCGAAGCTGGCGCCACGGCGGTAATCCAGATCCTGGAAAACAGGCAGCCGGCGGCTGCGGACGCCGACTGGGCCGCGCCGGCGAAGCTTGCTTCGGGCTTCCATGTCGAGCCGGCACCGATGCCGCTGGCCGAGCGCATCCTGATCAGCCTGTTCGTGTTCGGCATTATTGGCCTGTTCACGTTTATCGGCATCGTCACCCCGGGAGGGATGGGCTGGTTCCTGTATGTCTTTCTGATCCCGTTCTGGTCGATGTTTCCGATGGCGATCTTCGGCAGCCATGCCGCCCTCTTCATCATTGGCACGTACGCAACGCTCTATCCGATCGCCAAGATCCTGATCGCCCGCATGCCCTGGTATCTCAAGGCGCAGGAAGATCTGAAGACCAAGGGCGTCGCCCAGATCGGTGGCATGACGATCCGTCCAGGCGGCAGCGGCGGCAGCTCTGGCGGATTCTCGAGCGGCGGTGGATTTTCCGGTGGGGGCGGACGGTCGGGAGGTGGAGGTGCGAGCGGAAGCTGGTAAACCGCTAACGCTGAGAGAAAAGGTTAAAGGTCAAAGACAAGGGAACACTTGAAGCGCAGCAGGAAAGGTCTACGTGGCCTAGGGCCATAAAGGCGAAAGCCGCCTCGCATTTCTTCCTCTATCCTCTCGCCCTTACTGGCTGACCGGATGGTCAGGTTCTGCCGCCGGCGCAGACGCCGCCGGAGAACGCGATTCGGTCTCGTCTACCGCCTGCGGAGCAGGTTGCTTCAGCTGCCGGACTCGTGAATCCAGATCGAGGTAGTAGTTCCTGGCCTGCGCGGCGGAATCCGCCTGCGCCTTCTGCAGTTCCTCGATCGACCCGCGCAACGAAGCGGAATTGCGCCGCACGCCTTCCAGTTCGCGCATCATTTGCAGCAGGCCTTCCGAACTGAGAACCGAGCGGGTGTCCTCAACCTGCTTGCGCACGGTGGCGAGCTGCCGGGTCAGGCCATCGTTGGTCTCCTGCGCTGTTTTTCCTTTAACTTCCAGCAGCGCCGAACGGCGACCGGCCTCTTGCAGCCCAGCCTCGACTGCAACCAAGCGGCGGCTCCCGTCGTTGAGCGCGGAGACGTTCTGTTCCAGCTGCCGCTGTTGTGCCTGCAGTTGCGATTCCAGTTCGGCGAGCTTGCGTCTAAGGTCTGCAAAAGCAACGCCGTTCTCGTCGAGCTGGCGGCGTTGCTCTTCGCGCGCCGCGATCAGGTTGGCAAGAAATTCCCGGGAGGTCGAAAGCGCATTGTCGGCCTGAACCTTCGCCGCGTCCGTACGGGCGCGCGCATCGGTCAGGACAACTTCGAGTTCATGCACCGATTCCTGCGTGCGCCTGATTTCCGTGCGCAGATCCGAAATCCCGCTTTCGCTTCGATCCGCACCCGCACGCAGCGCCTGCACGGCCTGGCCCTGCTGCGCCTCGGTCCGGCGCAACTCGTCCTGAGTGGCGCAGCCGGCCGCGACGCAGACGATACCCGCCAACGCGACGAAAAACTTCATTTGTGCGGCCCGCTCAATAGACGATGTCCGCGCGGCGATTCTGGCTGTAACTTTCTTCATCCTTGCCGGTGGCAACCGGTTTTTCCGAACCGTAGCTGATGGCGTTGATGCGGCCGCCGTCCGCGCCGGCCAGCTCCAGTGCGCGCTTCACCGACTCTGCGCGCCGGGCACCCAGTGCAAGATTGTATTCGCGGCTGCCGCGTTCGTCGCAGTTGCCCTGCACTTCCGTTTCTACGTCAGGATGGGCCTTCAGATAAGCAGCGTGGGCTATCAGCATCGAATCATATTTGTCGGGCACGGAAAATTGGTCGTAGCCGAAATACACGCTGCGATCGAGCACGGGCGCAAGCGCTGGCTGGCCGCTGCCGTCGTCCGCTGTTTTTCCATCTCTGGGGAAAATCGCCAACTCGTCCTGCGCCTTGGACGTGGCCGCCTCGCCCGGCGAGGCGGCCTGATCCTTCGTGCCCGCAGCGGATTGCTGGTCCGACTGCTTCGCCGCGTCCATTGCTTCACGTCCCGCGACCGGTTCTTCCTGTCCCACGCCCGCCAGTTGGTCCGCACCCGTCAGTTGGTCGCTGCGAAGCTTGTTGATCTGCGCGTCCTGTTCGGCGAGCTGGCGTTTCAGTTGTGCCGCCTCATCGTTATCGCTGCTTGCCGTACTGCCCTCAGACGAGCGCTGCCTTGAGCCTGCGTTCGCTCCGGCCGCACCGGAAGAGTTCGCGGGATTGGAATTGGACTGCCCGGCCGCACCGGTCGAATTCGAAGATTTTCCGGCGGAAGCGTCCGGTTTCGCTGCGGTTTCCGGCTTCGCAGCCTCGGAAATAGGCGCAGCCGCCTGGTCGCCCGAGCCTGTGCTGCTTTTCTGCATCGTAGAACACGCTGCGAGAATTACACAGATCGCAGCCAGGGAAAATTTCCGCAACGATTGAAAAGCGGATGGTTGGATCATCGTCATTGACTCCCTTTGCTCGCGCCTATCGGACGCCGAGTCGGTGGGTTGTTTCAAATTGTTTCGGCACGCGCAAAACTGACCGCCATTGCCGGACAACCGCCTGCGTTCACGCAAACCTTCGCGCAAATAACGGCTCACGTCAATGTGAACTGAAGGGCTACAGGGGCGAGAGACGAGGGAAGAGGGAAGAGGGGCGAGGGACGAGAGAAAGTCAGAATCTCTCCAGGCTCTGAGAACTCGTCTTCGAAATCGATCTTGCGTTCAATCCCTTGTCCCTCACCCCTTGGTCGTGTAGACCACGGCGTCCAGTGCCACGCAGCCCTCCCCCCTGGCGCCGACCAGCACAGGGTTGAGATCCAGATTCACCACACCGGATTGCGGATTCATCATCAACCGGCAGACGGCGAGCGCCGCCTCGCAGAATGCCTCCACGTCGAGCGCCGGCTCTCCGCGCACGCCGGCCAGCAACGGCGCAACGCGCAATCGTCCCAGAGCTTCCTTAACTTCAGCCGCGGTCAACGGCGAAATCAGCAACTGCACGTCGGGCATGGCTTCGACGTATTTGCCGCCGTCGCCGACCAGCACCACCGGCCCGAACACCGGGTCGACGCGTGCGCCGATCATCATCTCCCGGCGGCCGCGCGCCATTTTCGCGACGATGGCGCCGTCGAATCGCGCGCCATGATCCGTCAGCGCCTGCTTCATTTCCGTGAATGCCGTGCGCACCTGACCAGCGTCGATCAACCCCAGGCGCACCAGTCCCAGCTCGCTCTTGTGCGCAACGTCCGCCGAGCAGCCCTTCACCGCCACCGGACCGCCCAGTTCCGCAAGTGCCGCTGCCGCGTCGTCGGCGCTGTTGCACAGCCGGAATTTCACGACCGGCACGCCGGCGCCCGCCAGCAATTTCAGGCTGTCCGCTTCGTTCAGCATCGCCGACGACTTCGCAGCCGCAGCCGGTGCCTGCGTACTCGTTAGGGCTCTGCCCTTCGATGCCTGGATGAGTTCCCCATGCGACAGGAACTGGTTCAGTGCCGCTACCGCTTCGTATTCGGTGGGAAATACCGGCAGGTCATGCGCCTTGAAGCGCGCGGCGATGTTGGGTTGCGGAATCGCCACAACCAGCGGCTTGGCCGTCGCCTTTGCGAAATCCGCGGAATCGCGGGCAAAGGCTTCGACATCGTAGCCCTGTCCCGCGACCGGAATGCCGATCAGGAAGGCGTCGGCGGCGGAATCGCGGGCCAGCACCGGCAGGATTTCCGAGAACAGCCCGCTGTTGGTCAGCAGCGCCGCGGTGATGTCGATCGGGTTGGACGTCGTTGCGAATCCCGGCAGGATCTTTCCCAGTTTCGCGCGCGTCCCGTCCGCCAGCTTCGCCAGCGGCATGCCGACGGTGCTGGCGGCATCCGCGGCCATCACGCAGACCGCGCCGGAATTGCTGATCGCCACCAGTCTGCGACCCTTCGGCTTCCAGCCTTTCAAATACATTTCCGCGCTGGCCACCAGTTCGGCGGTATCGCGCGCGCGCCAGATGCCGTGCTTGGCGAGAAAGGCGTCGACCGTCCTGTCCTCGTTGGCCAGCGCGCCAGTGTGCGATCTCGCCGCCTCCTGGCCGGCGGCCGTGCGCCCTGACTTCAGCGCAATCACCGGCAGATTGCGCTCGTGCGCGATGCGCGCGGTCTCGGCTAGAAAGAATGGATCGTTGATGCTTTCGAGATAGAGCAGCAGCAGTTTCAGGTCCGGGTCTTCGGCAACCACCGAAGCCAGTTCCGCGACGGTCACGTCGGCGTCGTTGCCGGTGGCGTGCGAGTGCCGCACGCCGAGGCCGCGGGAACGCAGCAAACCGTAAGGCACCACGCTCATCGCACCCGACTGGCTGACGACGGCGATCGGTCCGTCCATCGGCGGGGCTTCGATATACATGGTCGAAAACGACAGGATCGCGCCGGTGCCAAAATTGGCCAGACCCTGGGAATTCGGACCGACGATGCGCATTCCGCCCGCGTGCGCCGCATCGCGCATGCGTTTTTCCTTGGCCTTGCCCTCGACCGGATCGGTCTCGCCGAAGCCAGAGGTCATCACCACCGCGGTTTTCACCCCGCGCTGGGCGCACTGCTCGACCGCCTCGATCGCCGCGTCGCCGGCCAGCGCGACGATGGCCGCTTCCGGCACGTCGGGAACATCGGCAAGCGATGGATAGGCCTTGAAACCCTGGATCTCGGCGCGCTTCGGGTTGATCGGATAAACCTTGCCCTTGTAGCCGTGACGGGAGAGATAGAGCAGCGGGCGTCCGCCTATCTTGTTCTCGTTTTCCGACGCACCGATGACCGCGACGGATTTCGGATTCAGCACGGTGCGCAACGCCTCGCGCAAGATGTCTTTCATTGCTGTCGTCCTTAAGAAAAATCAAAACCCAACACAGAGGCGCAGAGGGCACAGAGAACACAGAGAAACCCGAACAAGTGATTTTGTATATTGCGAATGTAGCGATCGGTAGTTGCGTCAACTTGCGCCGATCAATTTACGATTTCCTCTGTGCCCTCTCTTGCCCTTCCTCTGTGTACTCTGTGTCAACGCTCCTAATGCCGGCCTTCGGCCGGCTGTTAGGGTTTCTCGAAATAGGGAATTTTCCTGCCGGCGAGTTGGGCGAAACGGGCGCGCACGCGGTCGCCGATCTGCAGGCCCGCATCGCCGTGCGCCATCAGGCGGAAGCCTTCATCGGCATCGACCAGCACGATGAGGTAGGGCGAATGCGCCCGCAACTCCTCGGTCGGCGCGCGCGCGACCAGCGTGCGCGCGTGCACCGTACCCCGTCCCGATGCCTGCAGCGTGGTCGGCGCGGAGGCGCCGCATTCGGGACAGAAACTGCGCTGGAAATACCAGACAGCCTTGCAAGCCCCGCAAGTCTGATAGGCGATAGCCTCTGCGTCCTCGGTCCAATCCTTCACGACGGGTTTCAAGCTGCCTCCACCACCAGGGAAACGTGCGACGAAAGCACCCCGCCGTCGCCGTGCAGCAACGCCAGACTGGCGTTCTTCGCCTGCCGGTTCTGCGCCCGGTTTGTCAGTTGCCGGTGCATTTCGACCAGATGCGCCATCGCGCCGCCGACGCCGCAATGGCCGTAGGAAAGCAGTCCGCCGTGCGTATTCAGCGGCACTATCCCGTCGTGATCGAAGCGGCCTTCGCGCGCCTGCCGGCCTGCGCCGCCGCGCGGCGCCAGCCCGATTTCCTCGAGAAGAATCGTCAGCGTGATCGTGAAGCTGTCGTAGATCGCGGCATAGTTGACATCGGCCATGCGGATGCCGGCGTCGGCACGCGCCTTCTCCACGGAGGCAGCCGCGCCGAAGTGCGTGAGGCTGGGCGCGGCGCTGATGTGCTGATGGGTATGCGCCTGTCCTGTGCCGCGGATGCGCACCGCGAAATCGTTGCTGCGGACGCGGCTCACGACAAAGGCCGCCCCGCCGTCCGATACCGGGCAGCAGTCGAGCAGCTTCAGCGGCGAGGCAATCGGCTTCGAGCCGAGCACTGCATCGACCGTGATCGGCTCCTTGAACTGCGCGCCGGGGTGCATGCAGGCGTGTTTGCGCATCAGCACCGCCAGCTCGGCCAGGTCCGTTTCCGTCGTACCGTGTTCGAGCATGTAGCGCGATGCAAGCAAGCCGTAGTACGCGGGAATGGTGGCACCCAGCGGCACTTCGTAAACCGGATGGCCGACCTGCGCCAGCGTCTGGATCGCGGAATCGCGGCTTTGCCCGGTGAGCCGGTTTTCGCCCGCCACCGCCAGGATGTTCCTCGCCACGCCGGATTCGACCAGGTGATGCGCCAGCATCGCCATCGCGAAACCGGTTGCCCCGCCGAGCTGGATCGCATGCGCATACTCGGGCTTCAGGCCGAAGTGTTCGGCGAACACGGTCGACAACATCAGGTGCGGCATCGTCGTGGAATACCCGCACACCAGCCCGTCGATGTCGCCGCGTTCCAACTGCGCATCGGCAAGCGCCGCCGTCGCCGCCTCGCTCATCAGATCGAGCGTGCTCTTGCCCGGAAGCTTGCCGTAAGGCGTCAGCCCGACGCCGGTGATGTAGCTCAAGTGCTACCCCGTGAATATGATGAAGGTCGGGAATGAGGACGTATCGTTATCTGCGGAGTATAGGTTCGAGGTTCGAGGGTCGAGGTCCGAGAAAGAGCTTTTAAGTGCTTTTGCTCGGCCCTCGACCCTCGGCCCTCGACCCTGCTTTTTCGCGCTCAGCACTGGCTTCCCTCTAGCTTCTCTTCGGATTCCCGATGATTTCGGCTTCGCGCTTGAGCATGTCGACCAGTTGCTCCATCCGCGAGGACAGCCGGTCCGAGAGCGCCGCGATGCTGATTGCGGCGACCGGCCTGCCGTCGGCGCCGAAAATCGGTACGCCGACGGCACCCATGCGATCGACGAGCATGTTCAGGAACACCGTGTAGCCACGCTCGCGGGAGCGGTCGATCTCGTTTCTCAGCCAGGTCATGCTGACTTTGGGAAACTGCGGCAGACGCTGCTCGACCAGCGGCAGGATGGCCTCGATCTCGGCTTCCGATTGCCAGGCAAGAAGCGCCATCGCGCCCGCGCCGATGCCCAGCGGGCGCCGGCTGCCGATGTCGAGGTAATTCGCTCGAATCGGAAAGGGCCCGACTTCGCGGTCGACGCAGACCGATTCGGTGCCGCCGCTGCGCACGGTCAACAGTACCGAATCCTCGGACATCGCGGCCAAGCGCACCAGCGACGGCCGCGCGCGGGCGCGCAGGTCGTCGCGATCGCGCAGCGCCGCAGCGAGAATGAATACTTCGTTGCCGAGCGAGTACGTCTTGGTCTTGTCGTCGCGCTTCACGAACCCCTCGCGGGACAGCACTTCGAGGATACGCAGCGTGGTGACTTTGTTGAGCCCGGTCTGCGCGGCGATTTCGGACAGACGGCTCACCCGCGGCTCGGTCAGCGACCGCAGGATGCGGCAAGATTTCTGTACGGAGTTGATTGCGGATGCTCTGGTAGGCATGGCGAACTCCCTGATCGGTCGGTTAAACGGTGGCTACCGGCGTGGCCGGAGAACCAACGGCGCCGGGCAAACGCAGCGGTGGCGCGGTAAGCAGAAAGCGCGAACGCTTGTGTTCGCGCAACCAGTTAGCGAGCGGCGTCAGATGCCAGATCTCGCCGAGGTTCACGCCGAGCTTGAACAGGCAATGCTCGTGCAGCGGCAATGTCGCGCAACGGCCGTCGTGGCTGGTGGCCGGATGCGCTTCCACCGCGTAATTGTCCGCGATCAGCGAGACAAGTCCGGAATCCGTGATCCACTGCAGCAGCTTCTGGTCGCGCCCGTCGAGCGTTGCGCAGGAATGTTCCAGCTTGTGCTGATCCGGCTGCTTGTTCATTTCCAGGATCATCTGCGCAAAGCCGGTGTGCAGGCAGACCATGTCGCCTTTTTCGACGACAACCTGGTCCTTTTCCATGATGCGCATCAGCTGGTCATAGCCGACCGCGATGCTGGCGCGGCCGACGTGCGCGTGCAGGTCAATCATTACGCCGCGGCCCTGGACGCAGTTCACCGCCATGTTTTCGACGCCGAGCGCGTGCACCGCCGTCGTCGTTTTCGCCGGCACGTTGCCGATCGCGCCGGCATCGTCCGGGTCGGTCGGACCGGAGATCTCCTTGCCGGCGCGGTAGCCGTTGTAGAACACCGGTTCCGGCTTGCCGTCGCCGTCGGCGTCGAACAACTGACCGACATGCGCCAGGCTATCCCACTGCGTCGAATACTGCAGGTGCAGGATCACCGCGTCGTCGTTGATGACGTCGGTGGCATCCGGGTTGTCGCGCTGCACGACGTAGACCATGTTCGGGCGGCCATTGCGCAGGGTCGGGCGCAGGATCGGCGGATGGCGTCGCGGGTTGAGCAGGTTGCCACCCGGATAATCCAGCGGCAGGCTCAGACAGAAAACCAGGCCTTCCTTCACCTCTGTGATGCCCTGCTTCACCTTCTCGGGTGTGAGCAGGTTCAGCCGTCCGAGTTGATCGTCCGGTCCGAAATCGCCCCAGGTCGAGCCCTGCGGCCGGTTCTTCCAGCGTGTCGATGCAGCCATACCATCCCCTCCTGTTTTTCTCTCAATACGCAAACGCTAAGAACAAGACCGGGTACTCACCATGCGTCAATTTCCCGCCACCGGTTCGCTTTTCCGGCCGCCGAGGTAAGTCTGATGCAGCACGTCGCTCGCCTGGATTTCCTTCGGCGTGCCGGCGGCGGCGATGCGTCCGGTCTCCACCAGGTAACAGTAACCGGCGTGGCGCAGTGCTTTTTCCACCAGTTGCTCGACCAGCAAGATCGCCATCCCGCCTTTGCACAGTTCGGCGGCGACCGAAAGAATCCGGTCGATGACCAGCGGCGCCAATCCGGCCGAAGGCTCGTCGAGGATGAGCAGGCGCGGTTCGCCGATCACGCCTTGCGCAACCGCGAGAATCTGCTGCTGTCCGCCCGACAGGCGCGAGGCGGGATCCTCGCGCTTTTCCTTGAGTTCCGGAAACAGCTCGTAGATGCGCCCGAGCTTCGAGCGATCGCCGTAAGGGCTGCGCGCATAGGTGCCGATCAGGAGGTTGTCTTCGACCGTCAGCGTGGTGAAGACGCGATGGCCTTCCAGCACCTGAACCACGCCGGCACGCACGATGTCGCGCGGCGTCGCATTGCTCAGGTCGCGGCCGTCGAATTCGACGCGGCCGGACTTCTTCGGAATCAGTCCCGAAATCGCGTGCAGCGTGGTGCTCTTGCCCGCACCGTTGCGGCCGAGCATCACGGTAAATTCGCCGTTGCGCACTTCCAGGGAAATACCGTGCACGACCTCGGCCTTGCCGTAGGCGACGTGCAAATTGTCCACTTTCAGCAGCGGCCGGTCGGTCCTCAACGCTCATGCTCCCAGGTACACGCGGATCACTTCCGGATCGCGCTTCACTTCGTCCGGCGTGCCGTGCTTGATTACCGCACCGACATCCAACGTGGTCACGCGATCGGAGATGCGAAACACGAAATCGGTATGGTGTTCGACCAGCAGTACGCCGACGCCCGACTCGCGCATGACCCGGATCACCGCGCCGAGGTGTTCGATCTCGGCCTGGGTCAGGCCGCCTGCCGGTTCGTCGAGCAGGATGAAACGTGGCCGCTGCGCCAGGCCGCGGGCGATCTCGAGGAAGCGCTGCTCGGCATGTTCGAGAAGATTCGCGCGCCGGCCGATCGCATGCGACAGGCCGACGCCATGCAGCAGTTCTTCGGCCCGGCTGCGCAGTTCGCGCTCGTCGGCCTTCACCTGCGGCAGCGAAAATGCCGTCGCCAGAAAACCGGCACGGGCATCGCGCCAGCCGCCGAGCATGGCGTTGTCGAGCACGGAGAGCGTGGGCAGCAGCCGCGGCTTCTGGAAGGTGCGCGCTACACCGAGGCCGGCGCGTTGCTGCACCGTCGCGCTCGAAATGTCGGTCTCGTCGATGGCGATCTTTCCGCCGTCCGGCCGGTAATAGCCGGACAGCAGATTCAGCAGCGTGGTCTTGCCGCTGCCGTTCGGACCGATCAAGCCATGCACTTCGCCGGGCTCGAGTTCCAGCGATACCTGCGACAGTGCCGTCAGTCCACCGAATCGCTTGGTGATGTCGCGCGCGGCGAGGCTCATCTTACCGATCGTCCGTTCTCGATTGCCTTGGCGAGCCGGTCGAGGTCGGGTTTTACGACATGACTTTCACCTCGGCGAGGCCGGAAGTACTCGATCAGGAGTTCGAACACCCGGCCGATGCCTTCCGGCACCAGCAACACCACGGCGAGCAGCAGCAATCCGTAGAAGAAGTTGCCCAGCTTCGCGAGCGGCGCGACCATCTCCGGCAGCGCAGTCAGCACGATAGTGCCGATGGCCGGGCCGAGGATGTGGCCGCGGCCGCCGATGATAATGCAGACGAAAAAGAACAGACCGAGATCGAATACGAAGGTATCCGGCGTGATGTAGCTTTGCAGCACCGCGAACAGCGCGCCCGCCACCCCGGCGGTCAAGCCGCTGAAAACGAACACGGTGAGCTTCGCGCGGAATACCGGAACGCCGACCGCCTGCGCGGTCACGGCGCTGTCGCGCACCGCGACCAGTCCGCGTCCCCAGGTATGGCGTGCCACATTCCAGGTGAGCCAGGTCACCAGCACCGCGATGGCGAGGATCAGCCAGTAAGTGCCCCGCGGCGTATCGAAAGGCGCCGGCAACCCCGGGACTGACAGCCCGACGCCGCCACCGGTGAGATTGCCCTGCGCCAGCGTGATTTCGGTAACGATGAGCGCGAACGCCAGCGTGGCCATCGCGAAATAAAATCCGGGCAGTCGCAACGACGGCAGGCCGAGCAGCAGTCCGCACAGCCCGCACAACGCACCGGATGCGGCGATGGCAATGCCCGGATGCACGCCGTGCGTACCCGCCAGTATCGCAAAGCAGTAGGCGCCGATTGCGAGCAGCCCGACGTGACCGATCGACAACTGGCCGGAATAGCCGACGACCAGATTCAGTCCGCCGATCAGCACCCAGTAGGCGCAAATCAACGCCGCGAGATGCAGTTTGTAGAGATCCCCGGCCCACCACGGCAGCGCGATCAGCGCCGCCATCACGATCAAGATCGCCATCGGCCTGTTCTTCATATCGGCCGCACGCTCTGGCTGCCGAACAGGCCCGCCGGTTTCAGCAGCAGCACGATCATCAGCAATCCCACCGAAATGGTCTGCTGGTATTCGCCGCCGACGAAATAGGTCGCCACCGCGCTGAGGATGCCGAGCGCTGCGCCGCCGACCAGCGCGCCGAGATTGCTGCCGAGCCCGCCGACAGCCAGTGCGATGAAACCATTCAAGGTCAGCGCCAGTCCGAGCGCGAAATAAGCGAAGGTCAGTTGTCCTGCGGCGAACCCGGCCAATCCGCCCATCGCGCCCGCGATCACGTAAGACATCGAGCGGATGCGCCCCGTCGGGATGCCGCGGGCGCGCGCCGCGAAGGCATCTTCCGACATCGCCACGAACAACTTGCCGTACAGCGTGCGCCGATAGAACGCCTCGAGCGCAACGGCGAGCAGAATCGCGATGGCGATCGGCAACCAGTATTTCTGGTCGCCCAGTCCCGCCGAGAAATCCTGCGGGATCAGGCGCGGGAACGGCTTCGGCTCGGTGCCCCACCACAGCCCCGCTGCCTGCTGCACCATGGTCGCGAGCGCCAGCGTGGAGAGCAGCCAGAGATGCTCGTCACTGCGCGCCAGCACGCGGCGGATCGCGATCAGGTCGGTCAGCAGGCCGAATGCCGCGCCGACGACCATCGAACCCAACAACGCGATCGGGACGGGCCAGCCGAGCGTGGAAATGAACCAGGCGCCGAAGATGCCACCGAGCATCGAGATGTGGCCCGTGGTGACCGACAACACCTTCGATGTCGAGAACATCACGTTGTACGTAAGGGCCGCGGCGGCATACAAGGCGCCGGTGGCAAGGCCGGTGACTAGGGCGACGAACATTGTTAGGGGCTAGGGGCTAGGGGCTAGGGGCTAGGGGCTAGGGGCTAGGGGCTAGGGAAAGTCTAGTTCAGTTTTTCTTTCAGGCCACGTTGAATGCCGCGAAGCATTTTTCCGACTTCGTCGGAGAGATCTAACGCTTTCGTCACCTCATTTTCTGAGAGGAATTTCACTCTTCCACACAACAGGAGCTGCGTCTCTACCTCTGCAATCGAACCCAGTGACACTGAGATGTGGTACAGATACTCCTTGGTGGAATTCCTTGCGTGATCCTCCGCAATATTGGAAGGCACAGAGTTGGCGGCCCGCTGCATTTGTGCGCTCATTCCGTAAATCTGTTCTCGTGGAATCTTTGAAGTCAGGGAAAAAATCATCTCCGCCAGGTCCATAGCCTTTTGCCAGACTGTCAGGTCACGGTAGCTGGTAACCACGCTCTTCCCCCAGACCCTAGCCCCTAATCCCTAGCCCCTCGCACCGCGGCGCGCTAGCGTGCCGCGGCCGCAAAGCTTCCATCCTTGAAGCTGCCCGCGATGTTGACGACGATGTTGTGATCGGGAAAACCGTTGCGGTTTTCCTTGCTCCACGAATAGGTCGCGTAGACGCCGGGGAAATCCCTGGTGTTCTCCAGCACTTTCCCGATCGCCGCGGCATCCGTGGAACCGGCAGTCTTCACGGCGTGCTCGACGATCTTCACGGTGTCGTAGCCGAGCGCGATCCACCAGAACATGAAATCGATCTCGCCTTTGCCGAGCTTTGGCCGGATCTTTTCCATCAGCGCCTGTGTGCGCGTTGGCAGCTTGCCCTTGGCGTCGTAGGTGGTGCTGAGGTATCCGGCGGCGAAGGCGTTGTGCCAGTATTCCGGTTTGTTCAGCAGCGGCCTGACCGTCGGCGCCATCATCGCCGGGTGGCCGACGATGGGAGCATCCCAGCCCATGTCGCCACGGGTGTTGAACAGGCGCGCGAGCAATCCCGTTGCGGCCGACCACGGCATGATCACTTCAGCGCCTGCGGCCTTCGCCTTGTTCAGTTCATCGGTCAGGTCCGTCTTGTTAGGATCGACCAGCACCGAATACACCGGCTTCACGCCGGCCTTTTCCAGCAGATCCTGTGCAACCTTCGAAGACGCGGTGCCGTAGCCGGAGGTATCGCCGATGACCGCGATTTTTTTCTTCTTGAGGACATTGAGCGCGTAGTCGTTCGCCGCCTCGATCCACTGGTGATTGGTGTTGATGGCGCGGAACGCGAGCGGAAATTTCTGCGCATCGACCAGTTCGTCGATGGTGCCGATGATGAGGTTGGGAATGCCGGCCTTGGCGACGATCGGCACCGTGGCAAGCGACTCGCCGGAATTCACCGGGCCGATGATGAAGTCCACCTTGTCCACGAACGCGAGTTGCTTGGCCAGGTTCACGGCCTTGGTCGGTTCGCCGCTGGTGTCGCGCGTGATGAGTTCAAGCTTGCGGCCGTTGACACCGCCGGCCGCGTTGATTTCATCGACCGCGAACTGAACGCCCTGGTTTTCCGCGATCGCGGCAGAAGACAACGGTCCGGTCAGCGACGACAGCCAGCCGATACGGATGGGGGATTGCGCCGATGCAACCGACGCGGCAAACGCAAGGGACAGCACCAGCAGCCGCGCACTATGCGCGGTGGTCAACTTCAGCATGAATGACTCCTCCGGTATAGGGCCGCTCGTGGCGGTTTTTTGAGAAATAGTCGTTGCCCGGACGCGACTTTGTCAAGAATTCGTTCTGACCGGTGGAATTGACGGAAGTGGCTTAACCATACGTTTCAACGTTTTAAGAGAATTGATCACACTTGGTTCCGGTTTCCGGAATCCGTTGAGATTGACGCGATGGCATCGACAATTCAGTATTCCGGCGACCAAAATGTCCGCCCTCGCGGATGAGAAAAACAAAGCAGGAGGAAGGATGTTTTGCAACAAACCGGAAGCCGCGCGATGAAGAAAATCGTGCGTATCGGTGCCGGCTCGGCATGGTGGGGCGATCGCATCGAACCGGCCCGATGGAACGCCGAACGCGGCGACCTCGATTACCTCTGTTTCGAAACCATGGCGGAAGCGACCGTCTCCGCCGCGCAGGTGCGCAAGCGCCGCGACCCTTCGTTTCCGGGGTATGACACTTATCTCGACGATCGCATGCAGGCGGTGTTGCCGGGCTGCATCAAACGCGGCACCCGGATCGTGACCAACCAGGGTTGGATCAACCCCGACGCGGCGGCCGAACGCATCGTCCACTGGCTGAAGAAGCTGGGAGCGAAAGGGATCAAGGTCGCAGCGATCAACGGCAGCCTGATTACCGATCGCGTGCTGCAGCTCACCGACAAGATCCTGGAGAACGGCAAACCGACTTCGTCCCTGGCCGACAGTCTGGTTTCCGCCGAGGTCTATCTCGGCGCGGAGCCGATCGTCGCCGCGCTCAAGCAGGGAGCGCAGATCGTCGTATCCGGCCGCGTGGCCGATCCGTCGCTCTTCATGGCGCCGATGATGGTCGAATTCGGCTGGGATGCGCTGGACCATGCCCGCCTCGGCGCCGGCAACGGCCTCGGCCATCTGATGGAATGCGGCGCGCAAGTCACCGGCGGTTATTTCCCGGATCCCGGTTTCAAGGATGTCCCGGAACCGTGGAACCTGGCCTTCCCGATCGTCGAAGTCGAGGAAGACGGTTCGGCGGTACTCACCAAAGTGTCGGGTTGCGGCGGCGCAGTCAACCTGATGACAGTGAAGGAGCAAATGCTTTACGAGGTGCACGATCCGGCGAACTACATCACCCCCGACGTCGTCGTCGATTTCACGACCAGCAAGCTCGAACAGGTCGGACCGGACCGCGTGCGCATCACTAACATATCCGGCAAACCGCGCACGCCGACGCTGAAAGTTTCGATCGGCTGCACCGAGGGCTTCATCGGCGAGGACATGTTCTTCTACGCCGGGCCGGGCGCCCTGCGGCGCGCGCAACTGGCGAAGACCATCCTGGAGGAACGCTTCAAGGTCGTGAAACTCGACGCAGAAGAAGTGCGTGTCGATTTTCTCGGATTGAATGCCATCCACGGCGCAATGACGCCGAAAGATGCACCGGAACCTTACGAGATCGCAGTGCGCGTGGCAGCGCGGACGAAAACCCGCGAAGAAGCGATCAAGGTCGGCCGCGAAGTCGACGGCATGGCCGTATCCGGCGTGGGCATGACGGGAAAACGCGTGCCGCACCAGGACCGCACCCGCGAAATCATTGGGGTTTGGTCGTCACTGGTGCCGAGGGAGAAGATTGTTCCTAGCATCAACTTTTTTGAGAGTTGATGCAGAGGGGCTAGGGGCTAGAGATTGAAAATACCAAACATACAGGCGCGTCTTTGGCGCTCATCCCCTAGTCCCTAGCCCCTATCCCCTTCTAACGAATGCCATTGAACGTGAACAAACGAGATCGCCAATGAAAGTACTACTCCAGCACCTCGCACACTGTCGCTCCGGCGACAAGGGCAACACCTCGAACATCTCGGTGATCGCCTACGCGCCCGAATTTTATCCCTATCTGAAAGAACAACTGACCGCCGACAGATTCAAGTCGCACTACACCGGTGTCGTCACCGGCAAGGTCACGCGCCACGACGTCGATGGCCTGCAGGCACTGAATTTCGTCGCGGAAGGTGCGCTCGGCGGTGGCGTATCGCGCAGCCTTTGCCTCGACAACTACGGCAAGTCGCTATCGGCCGGAGTGCTCTCTTTTGAGCTCGAAATTCCCGAGGCGCTTCGGCCGCAACTGAGAGGTATGAAAGAGCCGTGACGAGCGTGAAAACAGGCGAGCAAAGTGAGAAGTCCGTGACGGTGTGACGATCGTGACGAACGTGACGGTCGTAAAAGCCGGTTCAGGGCTTTTCCCGCCTGTTTCAGTGCAGGCTAACATCTGCGCAGCCGATGTTATGCCGGAACTACAATTCCATAGCTGCGGCCTTTAGCCGCATGGGCGTGACGAGGTAGCTCGAACGATCAAAAGCCAAGAGCGTGTATTAAGATTTGGCTGAATCAGAGGACAGAGTTTTCGCGCAGTTACGTCGTCACGATCGTCACGACTGTCACGACCGTCACGTCGTCACGAAAAGGAGGAGCAGCATGGCGACTACTTTAGGAAGCGGCAAATTCCGCTACGAAGTGCAGGAGAACTGGGCGCAGCTACCCGATGAATGGACGCTGCGCGATGTCGCGGCGGTAGCCGTCGATCACAGGGACCAGGTCTACATCTTCAATCGCGGCGAGCATCCGATGATGGTGTTCGATCGCGACGGAAAATTTCTGCGTTCCTGGGGCGAAGGGATATTCAACCGCGCACACGGCCTGCACATCGGCCCGGACGAATCCCTGTACTGCACCGACGACGGCGATCACAGCGTGCGCAAGTGCACGCTCGACGGAAAAGTATTGCTGCAGATCGGCATACCCGGCAAGCCGGCGCCTTACATGAGCGGCGAGCCCTTCCATCGTTGCACGCACACCGCGCTCTCGCCGCGCGGCGACATCTACGTCTCCGACGGTTACGGCAATGCGCGCGTCCACAAGTACTCGCCGGATGGCAAAGCGCTGAAATCCTGGGGAGAATCCGGCACCGGACCGGGCGAATTCAACATCCCGCACAACCTCTGCTGCGATGCGGATGGCTGGATCTATGTCGCCGACCGCGAGAACCACCGCGTGCAGGTGTTCGATGGCGACGGCAACTACGAAACCGAATGGCACAACCTGCACCGGCCCTGCGGCATGGTTATGGAGCCGAAACGCAATCCGCTGTGCTACATCGGCGAGATCGGCCCGACCATGCCGGTCAACCGCGACGTGCCCAACCTCGGACCGCGCATCAGCATCGTCGATCACGAAGGCAAGCTGCTGTCGCGCTTCGGCGCCGCGCACGCGGGCTACGATCGTCCCGACCAGTTCGTCGCACCGCACGGCATGGCGGTGGATTCCCATGGCGATCTCTACGTCGGGGAAGTTTCCTACACCGCCTGGTCCCAGATCTATCCCGGCAAGGACCTCCCGAAGGGATTGCGCACCCTGCGCAAGCTAGTGCGCATGCGGTGAGTTCGGTCAGCGTGCTCGGTGCCGCGACAGAACCAGCCGGCCGATGGCCGGCAATAAGGGCGTTGACGCAGAGTTCGCAGAGAAGAGCAAGAAAGAGCGCAGAGGAAATCAGGACTCGGTAAGAAGCAGGAATTTGTCGCGGCTGATGGATGACGCACAGGCGACGAGTGACAGGTGGCGGCAAAATCGAGCCAATCTTCCCTCTTCCTGGTACTCCTTATCCTTTGCGATCTCTCTTTTCACCTCTGCGCCCTTAAGGTGAAACACTCAAGGGAACACTTGGAGCTGAAGCTGCTGCGTCAACGCCTTTGACTTTAAGATAGCTACGGCCATTCTGCGTTAGCATGGCCGGACGTTCACTTCCAACCACACCATGCGCCCCGTCGTCAGTCATCGCCTTGCCGCATTCGCCCTGATCTGCGCGTCCCTTTTCAGCGGCTGCCAGTCGATGCAGGACTTGATCGGCGGCGCGCCGAAGCCGACCGCGCATGTCATCGGCGCCAGCGTCCGCGGGCTCTCGCTGGAAAATATCGTGCTGCTGTTCGACGTCGAGGTCGAGAATCCCTACGCCGCCAGCCTGCCGCTGATCGACCTCGGTTATTCGCTGACCAGCGGCGGCGGGAAATTTCTGGAAGGCTCGGTCAAGCCCACCGGCTCGATTCCGGCGCGCGGCAAGCAGGTAATCCAACTTCCGGCCACCGTGCAGTTTTCGTCGCTGTTCGCCACGCTCAAAGGCGTGAAGCCCGGCGCAATCGTCCCCTATACCGCGGATTTCAAGCTCGGCGTCGATGCACCGGTGCTTGGCCGGCTCGACGTGCCGTTGTCGAAGAGCGGAGAGCTGCCGATACCCGCCGTGCCGCAGGTTGAATTGACCTCGCTTGCCATCGGCAAGCTGGGCCTCGACCAGATGACGGCCTCGGCGAAGTTGCAGGTGAAGAACACCAACCAGTTTCCCCTCGATCTGACGAAGCTCGGCGTGAGCTTCGCGCTCGGCGGGCAGGAAGTCGGCGGCAGCAAGCTGGCAAATTCGGTCAACCTTCCCGCAGGACAGGCGACGACGCTGGAAGTGCCGTTGTCGTTCTCGCCCCGCGCTGTCGGAATCGGACTCGTGAATCTGCTGCGCGGCAACCAGATCGCCTACAAGGTTTCCGGTTCGATCGATGCCAACACGCGCTTCGGCCCGCTCTCGCTGCCGTTCAGCCACATCGGGAATACGGCGGTTACGAGGTAACAGCGCGTGACGAACGTGACGGCCTCTATTCCAGCTCTATGCGGTGAATGTCACCGACGACGAAGATGTAGGAAAAGGCGCCGATCAGCGCAACAACGGCAATGAAAGTCAGCGCACCGACGAACGAGCCGGTGGCGGCGACGATGAAACCGATCACCAGCGGCGTGATGATCCCGGCGAGATTGGCCGCGAAGTTAAAGATGCCGCCGGTCAGGCCGAGCAAACCCTCCGGCGCAATGTCGGAGACCAGCGTCCAGCCCAGCGCGGCCATGCCCTGAGCGAAGAAAGCCAGCGAAAGAATCCCGATCACGACGTAGTCGCTGTCCACGTAATTCGCCGTGACAATGACCGATGCGAGCAGCAGTCCGGTGATGATCGGCAGCTTGCGAGCGATGTTGGCCGAGCGGCCGCGCTTGAGCAGCGAATCCGACCACCAGCCGCCGAAGAGCACGCCGACCGAGGCGGCGATGAAAGGCAGCACGGTGAAGAATCCGATCTTGAGCCAGCCCATGTGCCGTTCGGTCGCGAGGTAGGTCGGGAACCAGGTCAGGAAGAACACGAGCGTCGAGTTGCCGGCGAACTGTCCGATGCAGATGCCCACCAGCTGGCGGAAGCGCAGCAGCCGGCCCACCAGGCGCCACTCGAACTTCGCATTTGCCGCTTTCGGCGTCACGATGCCGCCGCCGGCCGCGATGTAGTCGAGCTCGGCCTGGTTCGCCGCCGCGCTTTCATGCGGTTCGCGATAGCTGCGCCACCATACCAGGCCGAAGAGGATGCCGGCGACGCCGACGACGACGAACAGCGCGCGCCAGCCGAAGGCACCCATGATCCAGAACAGCAGCGGGCTCAGGAAGGCGAGGCCGACATATTCGCCGACGGTGTAAACGCCGGTTGCGAACGCGCGTTCCTGCTGCGGAAACCAGGTTGCGACGACGCGGCTGTTTGTCGGGAAGCACGGCGCTTCGCTCACGCCGAGCGCAAAGCGGAAGGTCAACAGCGAGGCGAGATTGGTCGCGAGTCCGTGCAGCAAGGTCGACAGCGACCAGAACGTCAGCGACAGAAAATACGTCAGCCTGGTGCCGAAGCGATCCAGAAAGATGCCGCCGGGTATCTGCATGGCCGCATACGTCCAGGAAAACGCGGAGAAGACGATGCCCATCGTCGCCGCGCTGAATCCGAGTTCGCCGGTCAGCGAAGGCGCCGCGATGCCGAGCACGGTGCGGTCGAGATAATTGATCATCGTGCCGATGGTCAACAGGCTCAGAATGAAGAAGCGCACGCGCGTGCGCGGCGCGGCCTGCGTCTGTATGGACATTCGCGTCTCCCCTTCTTATTGTTCTTCGTCTCGCCCCGTTCGATGCAGGCTCAGCTTGCGCCCATCGACGCGAAATGACGCTGCATCCGCTCCGCGTCCGGCCTTATGCCGGTAAACAGCCGGAAAGCCTCGACCGCCTGGAATACCGCCATGCCGCTGCCGTTCATGGTGCGGCAACCAAGCCGGCGCGCCACGCGCAACAATTCGGTCTCCAGCGGGAAGTAGACGATCTCCGCGACCCACAGCGCAGACCGCAGCAATTCAGCCGGAAGCGGCAGCCCGGGATATTTCACCATTCCCGTCGGCGTGGCGTGGATCAGCCCGTCTGTCTTCGCCATCGCCGCACCCAGGTCGGCGCCCGTTACTGCTCGACCGGCGCCGAAACGTGCGCAAAGATCGGCGGCCAGATTTTGCGCGCGACTCGCGTCCAGATCGAAGATCGCCAGCTTTCGGGTACCCAGAGTCAGCGCGGCATGGGCGACCGCCGCACCCGCCCCGCCGGCGCCGAGCTGGACCACGCTGTTCATTTGCACATCGGGCAGTCCACGGCGAAAACTTTCGGCGAAGCCCCACCAGTCGGTGTTGTAGCCGACACGCCGTCCGTTCGACAGCACGACGGTGTTGACGGCGCCTATGGCGCGCGCATCGTCGGACAGCTCATGCAACAGCTCGAGCACGGATTGCTTGCACGGATAGGTAATGTTGAGTCCGGCGAAACCTTTGCTTTCGGCCTCTTTCAGCAAGTCCGGCAATGCGTTGGCACCGACCTGCAGCTTCTCCAGGTCGATGAGCCGGTATTCGCAGCGCAGCCCCTGCTCCGCAGCTTCGTGCTCGTGCATGGACGGCGTGCGCGAGGCCTGGATGCCGGCACCGATCAGGCCGACCCGATAAGAGGATCGGAGAGGTTTCTTCATGCCGACAGGTTCATGCTGGACGCAGGGGCGCTGATCGTTATTCTGTGGATGGCGCTGGCGGGAGATTCTAAAGGACTTCGCGCGCCGGCAGATACCGGGTTTTTGACCTCCCGGCTTTTTCGTTTTGGGCCGGAGCCCGGCCTCGGGTATGCTTTCCCCTAGCCCCTCACCCCTAGTCCCTAGCCCCTGATTCTTATGTCCCCCTTCCTCTCCGCAAAAAAGCTGGCCGCGCTCATCCGCCGCAAGAAGATCGGCAGCGTCGAACTGCTCGACCTCTACCTCGAACGGGTGGCCCGCCTGAATCCGAAACTCAACGCCATCGTCGTGCTCGACGAGAAGCGCGCACGCGACCGGGCGCACAAGGCGGACCGCGCCGCCGCGAAAGGCGACTGGAAGGGACCGCTGCACGGTGTACCGATGACGGTGAAGGAGTCCTTCGACCTGGAAGGCCATCCGACCACCTGGGGCCGCGTCGACATGAAGGGCAACATCGCGAAACGGCACGCTCTCGCCGTGCAGCGCTTGATGGACGCCGGCGCGGTCGTATTCGGCAAGACCAATGTGCCGGCGCTGCTGGCGGACTGGCAGACTTTCAATCCGGTCTACGGCACGACGAACAATCCCTGGGATGTGACCCGCGGCCCGGGTGGTTCATCCGGCGGTGCCGCGGCGGCGCTCGCCGCCGGACTGACCGGGCTCGAGCTCGGCAGCGATATCGGTGCGTCGATTCGCAATCCCGCGCATTACTGCGGCGTGTTCGGCCACAAGCCGACTTTCAAACTCTGCCCGATCACCGGACATAACCTGCCGCCGAACCTGGCCGTCAAGGACATGCTGGTCATCGGCCCGATGGGGCGCAGCGCGGACGACCTGGAAATTCCGCTGAAGCTCATTTCGCAACCGGACGAAATGGAAGCGCGCGGCGTGAAGATCGCGCTGGCCAGGCCGAAGCCCGACGTGAAAAAGCTGAAGGTCGCCGTGCTGACCACCGCCGCGACCGCGGAGGTCGACGACTCCGTGCAGGCTGCCGTACTCGCGGCAGCGCAGGCCTTCGCGAAACGCGGCGCGAAGGTCAGCGAAACCACGCGGCCGGATTTCGACCTGCACGAAGCACACCGCACCTTCATTCACCTGCTGCGCGGCGCAACGTCGTCCGCGCTGAACGACGAACAGTTTGCGCACCAACGCGAACTCACGGCAAAAAATGCACTGGGAGACGACAGTTACGTCGCCTGGATGACGCATGCCAATACGATGCCGGTGCGCGAGTGGCATGGATGGAACGAGAAGCGCGAGCGGATTCGCCGCGCATGGGCGGAGTTCTTCCGCGAATGGGATCTGCTGCTCTGCCCCGCCGCAGCGACCGCCGCATTTGCGCACAACCAGAAAAGCGAGCGCTGGGAGCGCATGGTCATGGTCAACGGCAAGCCGCAACCGTCC
The DNA here is from genome assembly GCA_016194905.1 of Betaproteobacteria bacterium. Lineage (NCBI taxonomy): Bacteria > Pseudomonadati > Pseudomonadota > Betaproteobacteria > Betaproteobacteria bacterium. The sequence goes on along the minus strand of JACQAP010000030.1, from coordinate 1,280 downwards.
ACCACGCAGATGTTCTGGGCCGGATTTCCCGGCATGGCTTTTCTGCCTTCGACCGTCGCGCCCGCCGGATTTACCAAAGAAGGATTGCCGCTCGGCGTGCAGATCGTCGGGCCGCAATACGGCGACCTCGCCACCATCGCAGCGGCGCAATTCCTCGAACGCGAGTTCCAGCCCTTCGTCGCCCCGAAAGGTTATGAGTGATGCGCAAAACGATGCGGAGCGAGATCGGAACGCTGCTGCTGCTGTTGCTGCTGGCGCACAACGCCATCGCCGAAGTCCGAGCTTCCCTGAGTTCACGCTTCCACGTGCTTGGACTAGAATCATGTTCGATGCGTCAGGGTTTGCTTGAGGATTTTCCTAGCCCCTAATCCCTGAATTCAGAACCATGGAACTCGATTTCACCCAACCTTCCGCGCAAGACGAGGGCTACGACCCGGCGGTCGCGCGCAAATGCTTCGAATCTTTCGGCAAGACGGAAAATTTTGCCGAAATGGAAAGCTTTTTCGCCGAAGGTCAGGCCAGCGACAAGATGTATCTGCTGGTCGAAGGCGAAGTCAGCCTGGTTCGCAGCAAGAAGACGCTCGATATCGTCAAACCCGGTGAGATATTCGGCGAGATAGCGGTCATTACGCAGCAGCCGCGCGCCGCCTCGGCGTCGGCCCGCAAGTTCTGCCAGGCATTGGTGCTCGACGCCAGGCAATTCCAGCAGGCGATCCAGGCCACGCCGGAATTCGCGCTGATGCTCATGAACATCATGAATAACCGGCTGCGCCTGACGATCGCACTGATGAAACAGACTGCCAGCCTGCCGAGCCTGGACGATCGCGACGAATTGAGGGTGTTCGACAAGAAGATGATGGAGGAACTGGTCGCCGCCTTCAGGGCGAGGCCGCCACAGACCTTCCCGGCGGGCCGGGTCATCATGAAGGAAGGCGACGCCGGCGTTTCGATGTACATCTTGATCCGCGGCAGGGTCTCGGTGTCGATCAGGACGATCGTCGTCGAACGGGTTGGCCCGGGGGGCACCTTCGGCGAGATGGCGCTGGTCGACAAGGCCTCACGAATGGCGACAGCGATCGCCGATACGGAATGTCAGTTGCTGACCATCAGCCGCAACGACTTCCTGAATCTCGTCATGACCAAGCCCGGCTTCGCCATCTCGCTGCTCAAGACCATCGCCGACCGTCTGCGGAACATGACGGCTCAAAAGAATAGGGGCTAGGGGCTAAGGGGCTAAGGGGCTCGGGGCTAGGGGCTAGGGGCTAGGGGCTAGGGGCTAG